>CALWMQ010000202.1 GCA_944382025.1 uncultured Clostridia bacterium
CTAGAACGGGAACTGGCTCTTTAGGGGATACAACATTGTATAGCGCGTAAAGCACGCAAACCACCCATATCTGCCACTGATAGCCCACTGGTTAGAACAACCCTAACAGATTCACCGCCAGGGTTCCTACCTGATACACAATAAAGGAAACTATCCAAGCCACACCGGTCTGAAAAGCTACCGTGCCTACAGCCCATTTCCATGAGTTCATTTCCCGGCGGATAGCGGAAAAAGCCGCTACACAGGGCATATACAGCAGTACAAACACCAGAAAGGACAATGCGGATACAGGCGTAAAAACCCCTTGAAGAATGGTGTTCATAGCGGCATCGCTGGCGGGAGCGTACAGGATTGTCAGAGTCCCGACTACCGCTTCCTTAGCCACAAAACCGGATACCAGGGCAACCGAAGCTTCCCAGAAGCCGAAACCCAGCGGGATAAAAATAGGAGCGATGAACCGGCCGATAGACGCCAGAATACTGTTACCTGTCTGTCCTTGAGGCAGGATATTCAGGCTCAGATCAAAGGACTGGAGGAACCAGATAACAATGGACGCCCCCAGCAGGATCGTCCCTGCCCGTACGGCGAAATCTTTGACCCGCTCATATAAATGCATCCAGAGGGTCTTGAGGGTAGGCAGCCGATAGGGCGGCAGTTCCATCACAAACGGGGCATGCCCCCCTTTCAATACGGTTTTCCTAAGGATCATAGCGCTGATAATCGCTACGATCAGGCCGGTAACGTAAATACCGAATACCACCAATCCTTGCGCTCTCGGGAAAAAGGCGGCGATAAACAGGGCGTAGACCGGCATTTTCGCGGAACAGGACATGAATGGGGTTAACATGATGGTCATGCGCCGATCTCGTTCATTTTCCAATGTACGGGCCGCCATAATTCCCGGCACCGAACAGCCGAAGCCCATCAGCATGGGTACAAAGGAACGGCCTGACAAGCCCGTTTTATGCAGGAGCTTATCCATGATAAAAGCCGCCCGCGCCATATAACCACTGTCCTCCAGTACCGACAGGAACAGAAACAGCAATAAGATCTGAGGAAAGAAGGAGACAATAGAGCCTACCCCTTGGATCACTCCGTCACATACCAGGCTCACCGCCCAGGGCGAGGCGCCCGCTTTGGTCAGGGCGCTTTCCGCCCAAGGGGAAAAGTGGTTGGTAATCAGGTTGTCCAGCCCATCCGTCATCCAGTTCCCCAGAGGACCGAAAGTAATGAAAAATACCAGGGCCATAATGCCGATAAACAGGGGCAGGGCCAGATATTTATTGGTAGCCACCCGGTCAATTTTATCCGACAGGGTCAGTTCATCCGGTCCTTTCAAATGGGTAACGCATTCTTTACATACCTGGCATATAAATCGATATTTCTGATCCGCGATAATCATATCCCGCTCCCCATAACGGTCTTCCAGGGATCGGACGATTTCATCGATCAGATGGGCTTCCCCATCGCTCAGTTCCAGCGCCTCAAGAGTAGGAGTATCGTCGTCAATGATTTTTACCGCTGACCACCGCAGTGCCATCCCTTTCTTCATACAGATAGGTTCAATAATATCCTCAATGCGCAGGATGGCTTCCAAGACCGGTCCGGTATAGATCTCATCGATTACATAGGTGGAACGGTATTCGCTCCCATGGTGTTCACGCCGTTCATGCAGTTGATGCTGGATGTAGGGATTAGCGCCGTATTTAGCGGTAATGCGCTCCGCCAGCCGCTGTTCGTCAAAAGCTGCCAGAGGCTGCCCGGCCCGCTCTACCCCATCGTGATGGGCCCGCTCAACCAGTTCTTTGATCCCCCGGCCGCGGCTGGCCGCAACCGGAACCACCGGGATTCCCAGCAGATGCTCCAGCTTCTGCACATTGATGTCCATCCCTCTGCTCTTGAGCATATCCATCATATTCAGGGCGATGACCATTGGCCTGCCCAATTCCGCAAGCTGCAGCGTCAGATAAAGGTTTCTCTCAATATTGGTGGCGTCCACCACGTCCAATATCACATCCGGATTTTCGTTCATGACAAAATTCCGGGTAACCAGTTCCTCTGCCGAATAGGGCGACAGGGAATAAATCCCCGGTAGATCCACTACTGTCACGTCTTCCCCATGGGTTTTCAATCGTCCGCCCTTTTTCTCTACCGTAACGCCCGGCCAGTTTCCTACATATTGATTGGAGCCGGTCAGCTCATTGAACAGGGTGGTTTTTCCGCAATTGGGATTGCCCGCCAAGGCGTATGTATGGCTCATGTTTTTTACGCTCCCTTTTACCTTCTGTACTGAGATGGGGAATATTGAGAAGCGGCAGACGATTCCATGCTGCTTCACTTTTTATGATCATACGAGGGGTGCTCCCCCTCGACCCCGCCTCCCCTTGCGGTTCACAAAACCGCCGAGCGCCGCGCTTGCGGCTGCCGGTTTTAACCGCAGCGTCACCCCCTGATCGCTGTTTCCCGCCCTACGGGCGCTCCCAGACGCTGCCTTTTATAAAAGACGGGTGGAAACTTGAGTCCTTGATCCGGCCCAGGGTCAGTCGGCAGGCTCTACTGTAATTTCCCTGGCTTCGGACCGGCGTATGCTCAGTTCATATCCCCGCACGTTAATCTCCAGCGGATCTCCCATAGGCGCCGTTTTACGCAAAATAACCACCGCCCCTGGTGTAATCCCCATATCGATAATGCGCCGCCGAAGAGCGCCGGAACAGCCCAAACCGGTTACAACAGCCTTTTCACCGATCTTCAGGTCATCCACCGTTTTGACCATATTCCATTCCTCCCATTTTCCAAACCGGTCCCAACCGTTCTTTATCCTTGCTCATTTTATCACCGGTCCGAAACCCCGTCAACCTGATGGATAAAGGTTTTCCAGATTTTTTGTAATCCTGCGCTCAACATTCTAAAACTGTCTGTCATCTGTAAAAGTGCACTATATTCCATCCGCAATTTAGTGCAACTATACCGCAAAATCCAGAAGAGTAGTATATTGACAAAATATACAGTTTTTGGTATTATTGGATCGTAAAGGAAAATAATTTGTCGATAAATCGTCGCGCAGATTATTCCTATAAAAAGTTTGTAAATTACCGGAGGATGAAAGATATGAAATCTACTGGAATTGTCAGAAAAATCGATGACCTCGGCCGCATCGTTCTTCCCATCGAACCGCTCCGTACTTTGGAGGTAAGCGAACGGGATCCACTGGAAATCTTTATTGAAGACAACACCATCATTTTGAAAAAATACCAGCCCGCCTGCATTTTCTGCGGCAACGCTAAAGACGTCACCACATTCAAGGGCCGCAATATCTGTCCCGCCTGCATGGAAGAAATCGCTAAAAAGCTGTAATTTCCCGGGAAATATTTTCGGGCCCCGCCCGGCCGACAAAATTCTTCTTGACGGTTGACCAGAAAAGCGTTATAATCTTGAACATACATTGAAAGACATTGATGAGAAGAGTAGGTTTCCGCGCCGCTTCCAGAGAGCCCGGGCTGCTGCGAACGGGTAACGGCAGAGAAGCTGAACATGGTCTCGGAGTCGCGTACCGAAGCCCTACGGCCTAGGCTACGACGGGGACGCCCGTTACAGCGTCAGGGTATG
>CALWMQ010000203.1 GCA_944382025.1 uncultured Clostridia bacterium
TCTGCCGGTTGGGCGGTTTGCAGAATCAAATCAGAAGAGATGTGGGGAGGCAGCCGTATACCGGCTGATGTTTCTCGGCATACCGAAAGGAAGGAATCAACATGCCGGATGAGAGACCGGAAAGACCGATCCGCCAGATGGAACTGCCCCGCCATACGGCAGGGGGAAAGAATCGCCGACCGTCTTCAGGAGGATGGCAGCTGTTGGTGGTCCAGAGCATCTCCTGTTTGGTAATCCTGCTGCTGGCTTTTTTGATGAAGCTGGCGGGAGGTGCCGCGTTTGATCAGCTGCGGGAAAGCTTTCATGCGGCCATTATGGATAATTCCTTTACGGCAACCCTGGCGGGATTGCTGGACGCCGATGAGGCGGCAAGCGGAACCACTTCATCCGCAGGCGGGACGACGGATGCCGCGGAGACGGATTCAACCGATCCCGGGGAACCGGGATCTTCCGGGGAAACCGATGGTTCTTCTGATACGGCTGATGAGGAGGGAACAGGGGAGACCACCGTTTCTCGACAGGATGCGGAAGGGGTAGGGGGAAACGATGTTTCCATGGATGACATGAAGCCTATGGTGGCACCGGAAGGAGCTACCTTTGCCAGGCTGGAAGTGAACCAAGCGGCTCATCCGCCGCTGGCGGACGGGCAGTATACCTCCTGGTTTGGATACCGGGAAGACCCTATCAAGGGCGGTATCGGGTTTCATACCGGCGTTGATATTGGCGCGGAGGCGAATACGCCGATCTCACCTATGTTTTACGGTACCGTCACCGATGTGGGGACGGATAAAAGCCTGGGCAACTATATCAAGATCTATCACGGCGGCGGCATGGAGATCCTATACGGGCATTGTTCGGAAATTATGGCGGAAAAAGGGATGATGGTACGGCCTGGGGATGTGGTGGCCAGAGTGGGGAGCACAGGGGATTCCACCGGAAACCATCTACATGTAACCGTCCGGGTCGGCGGTATTGCTTATGACCCGTATCCGCTTTTCCCGGAAGGTCTGTATGGTTGAATTTACCCTGAAAGGCGTACGCTTCCGATTGAGCCTGCTGTTTCCGGCTATGGTGGTAATCATGATCACCCTGGACCCGACCGCCTTATCCCTGTGGTGTGTAGCCGCCTCGATGATGCACGAGACAGGCCATTTTATTGCCCTGCTGGCAATGGATGGCAAGCCAAAACGGATCTCCATGGGGATTTTCGGTGTTCGGGTGGAACAAAATCCAGCCCAGAGGCTAGGCTATGCCGCCAATTGCGTGGTTTCCCTGGCAGGTCCGATGGTAAATCTGGTATCCTTTGGCGTGCTGTCCTGCTTTACCGGGAATGAGGCAGCAGCCTTGGTTCATCTGACCCTGGGGGCCTTCAATCTGCTGCCCATTGAGCCCTTGGACGGAGGGCAGGCGCTTTACAGCCTGCTGGCTCTCCGGTATCCGGAGGAAAAAGCGGAAACAGCGGTTATGCTGATATCCATATTGACCTTGCTGCCTCTGGCGGCCGCTGGGTTTTACCTTCTGATTATCAGCGGTTACAATTTTACCCTGTTGGCTGTATGCGGATATCTGTGCCTGCTTTTGCTGTGTAAAAGAAAATAGAGGGGTATCCCTGTCCGATTAGTCGCTGGAACCAGCCTTTGCTTATAAGGCAGGTTCCAGCGATAGTTTTTTATTTAGGCATGTTATCCACTAGCTGTGATAAGGCCGTATATAGCAGGATATCGGCTGTATGCTGACAGGGATAGGGGCCAGAAGGACAGGTGTCCCGAACGGAAGGGTGCAGGTTAGCCAAGCACGTGACGGAGAGAAACCGGGTATAGGAGGTGTATGATCCGCCGGTATCTTCCAGGCGGGCGTAAGAATTCGAATGGCGTGCTTGTGTTTATGAAAGGCTTTATGGTATACTGATAGAAAATATGCCGGATTTTGAAAGGGTGTTAGGAATATGGGAAAAGTCGTTGCCAGTAAAAACGATCATCTGTCAGTGACCTCCAGTACGGTCGGGGCAGAGTTACAATCCATCTGTTCAGCGGATGGGATATCCTATCTTTGGAACGGGGATCCGAGATATTGGGGCGGACGGGCTCCGAATCTGTTCCCCTTTGTAGGAGCGCTGAGAAACGGCCGGGCGCAATCGGCTCAGGGAGAAATTGTGTTACCACGGCATGGATTCGGAAGAAAAGCGGAATTTGCCGTGGAGACGGAGAATCCGGATTCGGTGACTTACCGCCTGGAGTCCACGGAGGAAACAAGGAAGGCTTATCCGTATGATTTTATCTTCCGGGTTACCCACGCCTTGAAGGAAAATACGCTTACCACCGTGTATCGGGTTACCAATCCGGGAAAGGTTGACTTACCGTTCTGCGTAGGGGGCCATCCGGCGTTCCATGTTCCCCTGGTACCTGGAGAGCAGTATGAGGACTATCGGATCGAGTTCCCGGAAAAGGAGACGATTAACAGCCCACAGGTGGATATTGAGGCTGGGCTGATTATGGATCACAAAAGGAATCGGCTGATGACTGATGGAACATCCTTCCGGCTCAACCATATCCTGTTCCGCGGGGATGCCATTGTAATGGATGATCTTCGTTCCCGGAGCGTGCGTCTGGTTTCGGATAAAAGCGGACATGGGGTCCAGATGGATTTCGAGGGGATGGACTATTTCGCGGTTTGGAGCCCGTTTGCGGACAGCCCGTTTGTGTGTCTGGAACCCTGGACCGGGACAGCCACCCAGTATTCGGAGGACGATGTGTTTGAACATAAGCAGGGGATTCGGATTTTGGCGCCTGGAGAGGACTACCAGGTATCCTATACCATCACCCTGTTTTGACAGGAAGCCGTATAAAAGAGAGGGATTGTCATGAGCCGTTGGGATACGGTATGTTTTGATCTGGACGGTACGCTGGTGGATACCCTGGAGGATCTGGCCCATGCCACCGAGGAAGTGCTGATGCGCAACCGCCTGGGGAGGATGGATGGGAAACCGGTATACCCTTTGGATGCCTATCGCCAGTTTGTGGGCAGCGGCGCCAGAAAGCTGATTGAGCGGGCGGCAGGGGAATTTGTGGGGAAAGAGCTGGTTGATCATCTGCTGCAGGAGTTCCTGGCGGTATATGACCGGGACTGCCTGATGTACAGCCACCCTTATGAAGAGATACCGGAGCTTCTTGGGTCGCTGCGGGACAGGGGCATAAAGCTGCTGGTGGTAACTAATAAGCCGGAGCCGCAGGCAAAAAAGATTGTGCGCCACTATTTTGGAGAGGGGATATTTGCCTGTGTATACGGTGGAGTGAAGGGGCGGAAGGTCAAACCGGATCCGGAAACCGTTCTGACAGCCCTTAAGGAGGTAGGGACTACTCCGGATCATGCCTTGTATATGGGGGATTCGGATGTAGATGTGTTTACCGCGCATAACGCGGGTATGGTGTGTGCCGGAGCCGCGTGGGGCTTCCGGGGAGAAGAGGAACTGATGAAAAGCGGCGCGGATATACTGCTGCGTCATCCTCTGGAGCTGATGGACTATATGGGATAACAGGAAGATGTACGCCTGTCAGATCAGATAGAATTCGGGAGGAGCGGTACCGCCACATGGAGGGGAACGCTTCCTCCCGTTTCCCTGAGATACTGATACAGGATATGAGATTCCTGATGGCCGGTTGAAGCCGAAAACCGGTCCGGATATTGTTTGAGGCGGGTATTTTATGGTATAATGCCCTGCGGGAAATATGAGATGACATTTTTCCCTGCGGATAGTTTGATGATACAAAGAGTGTTGAAAAAACGTGCCGGGGGAAATCAAGATTGTCCTGTAGCAGGGTTGCTTTCTGGAGGTGTACCGTTTGTCCTTAATAAAATTTGGGAAATATTTGAAGCCCTATATTTGGCAGTGCATTTTCGGCCCTCTTTTTAAGCTGACCGAAGCCGTACTGGAACTCTATCTGCCGCTGTTAATGGCCAGGGTAATTGATAACGGCGTCATTGCCGGGGATACCGGGTATATTTACAGGATGGGCGGCGTTATGCTGGGGATTGTTACCGTAGGGCTGTTGTGCGCCCTGGTGTGCCAGTATGTGGCTTCCGTTACCTCTCAGGGGTTTGGTACCGGCCTGCGAAACGCGGTGTTTGAGAAAATTTCTTCTTTTTCCCATGAGGAACTGGACAGATTCGGCACACCATCCCTGATCAACCGTGTAACCGGGGATATTAACCAGCTGCAATATGCGGTAGCCATGCTGATTCGGCTGGTGATCCGTGCGCCGTTTCTGTGTATCGGCGGTATTGTGATGGCGTTAGTCATCGACTGGAAACTGGCCCTGGTGATCATTGTAGCGATTCCGTTGTTCATACTCATTATTGTGTTGGTGATGAAAAAAACCGTACCGCTCCACCGGATGGTGCAGGGAAAGCTGGATGCGTTAACTCGGGTACTTCGGGAAAACCTGTCCGGTGTACGGGTAATCCGTGCGTTTGCCCGTACCGGTGAGGAACAGAACCGGTTTGAACAAGCGACGGGCAGCCATACCCAAGCGGCTATCCGGGTGGGAAGGCTGTCGGCGTTTCTGAATCCCGCCACCCAGCTGATTATGAATCTGGCGATACTGGCTATTGTTTGGTTCGGTGGGTTGCGGGTGGAGGCCGGAGGGATGACAACCGGGGAAATCATTGCCTTTATCAATTATGTCAACCAGATTCTGCTGGCTTTGATCGTAGTGGCCAATCTGGTGGTGACCTTTACCAAGGCCTATGCGTCGGCAGGCCGTGTGCTGGAGGTGCTGGAGACCGAACCTAGCCTGCGGAGCGGGCCGGGCGCGGCCCCAGTGGCAAACGCGCCGGCGGTAGAGTTCCGGCAAGTAGGGTTTTCCTACGGCGCGGGGGAAAAAGAACTGGAACAGATTACCTTCCGGGCGGCTAAAGGCAGTACCATAGGGGTTATCGGGGGTACTGGTTCGGGGAAAAGCACTTTGATGGCCCTGATTCCCCGGTTTTACGACGTGCAGGAAGGGCAGGTGCTGATAGACGGGGTAGATGTCCGGGAATATACCTTGGAAGGACTCCGGGAAAAAATCGGTATGGTTCCCCAGCAGGTGGAACTGTTTTCCGGAACCATCGGGGAGAATATCCGATGGGGGAAAGTGGACGCCACCCTGGAAGAGATCCGGGAAGCAGCCGCCATGGCCCAGGCTGCGGAATTTATTGAGAAGATGCCGGAACAGTATGATGCGGCCGTAGAACGGGGCGGTATGAACCTATCGGGCGGACAGCGTCAGCGTTTGGCTATTGCCAGGGCTTTGGTACGGCACCCGGAAATTCTTATATTGGACGACTCATCCAGCGCGTTAGACTACGCTACTGACGCGGCCCTGCGGCGGGCTATCCGTTCAGGGACCAGAGGAATGACGGTGTTTATGGTTTCTCAGCGGGTAAGCGCGGTAAAACAATCCGACCTGATTCTGGTACTGGACGATGGGCGATTAGCCGGTGCCGGTACCCATGACGAACTGCTGGCCTCCTGCGAAACCTATCAGGAGATCTGCCGGTCTCAGGAAAGGGGGGACAGCTGATGAAATCCGGAAAACGGAACCAACCCTTTTCACGTCTGCTCCGATACGTTGGGAAAAGCAGGTACGCTCTTCTGGGAGTATTCCTCAGCGCCGTCATCGGCAACACCTGTATGATGCTGGCCCCTAAGCTGGTGGGGCAGGCCATCAATCAGATTGTGCCTTGGGAAACCGGTGGTTTTACGCCGGGATGGATGGTCCCTATGCTGAAAACATTGGGGATGATCGCTTTGGTGGTCCTGGTAGGGTCGGCTTTCAACTGGCTGACGGCGCTGTTCGCCAATCTGGCCGCCAACCGGACAGTCAAAATCCTCCGTACGGATTTGTTCAATAAACTGGGCCGCCTGCCGCTGAAGTATTTTGATTCCCATTCCCGAGGGGACATGATGAGCCGGTTTACCAATGACATTGACGCCATTTCCGACGGCCTCAATCAGGGAATTCCCCAGCTGGTATCCGGTGTGCTGACGGTTTTGCTGTGCCTTGGGTTCATGCTGTCATTAAATCCCATGGTAACCCTGGTAGCGGTGTTTGTAACTCCCCTGTGCTTTTTAGTGGGATTTTTTATTACCAAATATGGGAGCAGGCGTTTCCGTGAGCAGAGCCGGGTATTGGGCCGGCTCAACGGCTATGCGGAGGAACTCATCAGCGGCCAACGTACCGTAAAGGCTTTTGGATATGAGGGCCGGTCTTTCGACCAATTCCAAAAAATCAATGGGGAACTATACCAATGCGGCTACCGGGCCCAATTCGCCTCCGCCCTAGTCAACCCTTCCACCCGGTTTGTCAACAATATCGCCTATGTACTGGTTGGCGTTTTTGGTATCCTGGCGGTTCTGAGAGGCGGCTTGGATGTGGGTGGAGTAGCCAGCTTTTTAACCTATACTGCCCAGTTCTCCAAGCCTTTTAATGAGATCACCTCCATTACCATGCAGCTGCAGCTGGCTATGGCGGCGGCGCACCGGGTATTCGCGGTGCTGGACGAGACGGAGCAGGATCCGGAACCAGAGAACGCGCAAGAATTGGAAAAGGCCCAAGGAGAGGTTATTTTCAGCCATGTCCGGTTTTCCTATACGCCGGATCGGCCCTTGATTACCGATTTCAACCTCCAAGTTCGGCCCGGAACCACAGTCGCTATTGTTGGCCCTACAGGAGCGGGGAAAACCACCTTGGTCAATCTCCTGATGCGGTTTTATGAGGTGAACGCCGGGAACATCATGATAGACGGGCGGGATATTACCGGCCTGACCCGGGATAGCCTGCGGCGGAGCTTTGGCATGGTGCTTCAAGATACCTGGCTTTTCGCGGGGACAGTGCGGGATAATATCGCTTACGGCAAACCGGACGCTACCGATGAGGAAGTAGAGGCGGCGGCTAAAGCGGCTCATGCCCACAGCTTTATTCGCAGGCTTCCGGAGGGGTACCAAACGCGGATCGCCGAGGATGGCGGGAATCTTTCCCAGGGGCAGAAACAGCTGCTGACGATTGCCAGGGCGATGCTACTGGATCCTCCCATGCTGATTTTGGACGAGGCCACCAGTTCGGTGGATATTTTAACCGAAATGCGTATTCAAAAGGTGTTTCGGAAAATGATGGAGGGGAAAACCGCCTTCATCATTGCCCATCGCCTTTCCACGATTCAGGACGCGGATCTTATCCTGGTACTGAATCAGGGGGATGTGGTGGAATTAGGCACTCATGAGGAACTGCTGGCGAAAGGCGGTTTTTATCACAAGCTTTATAATTCCCAATTTGCCCCCGCTGAATAAAGGGATAACACTGATCTGTAGAGAATTGTCCCTGGGTCCAGCCATCCTTTAAAAACGGGAAAACTTTTCACCCGGTGCTTTTAAAAAAGTTTTAATCGTCTGATGGGGGGATGCTTATCAGTGTCCTTCCCTCAGCTTTTATCGCTTAAGCCTCATATTTCCCTGGGCCTGCCAGACGCTGCCTTTTGAAAAAGGCGGGCAAAAATTTTTCTCTGGGTCTGGCTTGTATAAAAGAACCGTTATTTAATGGATGGTAAGCTTATGGTGAAGGTAGTGCCCTGCCGTTCGTCGGAACGGACGCTGATTTTACCACGGTGGAGTTCCACGATGGTTTGGGCGATGGATAGGCCTAAGCCGTATCCTCCCTCTCGCCGCGTCCGGGAAGAATCTACCCGATAAAATCGCTGGAAAATGTGGGAAATCTGATCCGCAGGGATAGGTTCTCCGGTATTCTGTACAGTTAAGGCCACTTTCTCTCCGGCTCGCTGAAGGCATACCCGGATTTGGCCGTGTTCCCCAGCGTATTTCACCGCGTTGTCCAGCAGAATGGCTACCAGCTGTCGAAGCTGGGTCGCGTTTCCCCACACCTTCAGGCCGGGCTCAACGGAAGATTCCAGGGCTTTCTTTTGTTCAAAGACCACCGGTTCAAAAGGCAGAAGACTGCCCCATACCAGATCGCTGAAAACCACTGGGCTCATAGGAACCTGACGGCGGGAATGATCCGCCCTGGCCAGGAACAGCAGGTCATTGACTAAGCCCGACATCCGGGAGGATTCTGTCTGGATATAACCAAGCCATTTTGCCTGGCTTTCCACCGTTTCCCGAGGATGGGACAGCACCAACTCAGTGTTGGCCATAATGACGGTCAGTGGTGTTTTCAGTTCATGGGACGCATCCGCCACAAACTGCCGCTGCTGATCCCAGGATCGAGCGATAGGGCCGACAGCCCATCGGGCGAGGAACAGACTGATGATGAAAAAGGCACCCAGGCTGCAGAACCCTACCAGCAGGGAGGTACGGATCAGGGACAGCAGAGTGCTGATTTCCACACTGCGGTCAGCAAAAGCGATAACGGTTCCTGTAGGAGTGGTCCGTTTTAAAAACCGCAGCGCTTCCCCACGGACGGTACCTGTTTCCCATGAACTGTCAAGACAGGCCTGTACTATGGCGGCAACCGCTTCCTCGTCGCTGATTTCCACGATATTCCCCCATATAGACAGGATGGTACCTTCCGCGTCTACCGTCACGCCAAAGGTTGCGATCAGGGGTTGGGGCGGTTCTTTTTTTCCCTCCGGCCTTGTCCCAGAAAACTCCTTGATGGGCTTGTTGTCAAAGATATCTCCCCGTTCCAGCCGCATGGCGGTCTGCTCCATCATGGCCATGCATTCTTGCGTCAACCGGTGGCTGGTCATGGCGTAGATAGCGATAAAGGCCGCTGAGAGCACCATAAACACCAGCAGCATATTGATAAAGATAAATTTTCTTTTCAGTTTTTTGATCATACCGTATCCTCCAGATGGTAGCCCAGCTTCCGGACGGTGCCAATGGATACCCTTGATCCCAAAAACTGCAGTTTTTTCCGCAGGAAGGAGATATACACCTCTACATTATTATCCTCCGCATCGGATTCAGTGCCCCAGATTTTCAGCAGCAGGCTTTCTTTGGTAATTACCTGCCCGGGATTGTTCATCAGCAAACGCATGACCTCCATTTCCTTCAGACCCAGATGTACCGATTTTTCACCTCGGCACAGTGCTGAGGCGGACAGGCGAAGAGACAGGTCCCCAAAGGTCAGTTCTTCCAGCACCACTTCCCCCTGACGCCTTGACAGGGCGCGTACCCGGGCCAGCAGTTCCTCTGGGGCAAAGGGCTTGGTTAAATAATCGTCGGCGCCGCAGTCCAGCCCATGAACCTTATCCGCAATTTCATCCCGGGCGGTGAGCAGCAGTACCGGTGTTTGATTTTTATTTTTCCGCATATCGGATACTACATGGAACCCGTCTCTTTTAGGCAGCATGACATCCAAAATAATCACATCATAAATTCCGCTCATGGCGCAGTCCAGTCCGTAGTCGCCATCAGCGGCCATATCGGCCGTATAGCCGTTTTCTTTCAGAATCTCCACCAGCGTTTCCGCTAGACGGAGTTCATCCTCTACTACCAATACCCGCATAATGCATCCTCCCGCGCCTATTGTGTGTAATGGTATGGATTGTATGGAATATTATAAAAGGGATCAGAAGACGAGACAAGTATATATGAAAATCCTTAAATTTCTCTGAAAGGGAAATTTTACTTTTTTATAGAAAAAGCACCAGATTTTCGACAAAAAAATTGCATATGCTACTAGTGCCGTTCCAAGCGGGAAAGGAAGGCACGCCGTGAAAAAATTTTGGATAAGTATAGGCGTATGCGCGCTGATGATGACGGCGGCAGAACCGGTATATGGGCAGGCGCCGCCGGTCAGTGTTGGGGATGTGATGATCAACAGTGAGTCTGAGAAGATAGAGTTGCCCCGTATGCGTTTTACAAGTTCGGTTCCAAGAATAACGGGAATGCCGGATCCCCAGGCATCCTTGTTGCTGAACCGGCGGATGAGGGAGATGCGGGATTCCGCGTTGGCCAGGGCCAAAGCCTCAGCGGTAACACTGGCACCCGACGACGGGTCGGGGCGTGTTGTGGAAGGAGTATTCGGCTATGAGGTCAAACGGAACAGCGGGGGACTGGTCAGTATTTTGCTCAGCGATTACCTATACAGCGGCGGGGCCAACGGCCTGACGGTTAAAACCGGCGTGACGTTTTGCGCCGCCGATGGAAAGGTACTGCGGCTGCGGGACTTATTTGAAAACCAGGAAACGTATACCAATTATGTGAATGAGCAAATTGCCCAACAGCTGAAACAGCGGCAGTTGGAATCCCGGCTTCTCAAGGCATTTACCGGGATTACGGGAGAAGAAACGTTTTATGTTACCGATTCCGCCCTGGTAATTGTGGTTCAGGAGATGGACTGGTTTCCGCATGTAATGGGATCGGTGGAATTCCCGATTCCGCTGAAAGAGCTGTCACTGGTAATATGTGATTTTGTTCAATGACTGCCGGCTTGGATTCGCTTGGAGCGGCAGTCCCCAGGGATAACAGGGTGATCCTATGAATAGTATTCCATCTGCCGGACAGCCTGGTGAATATTCGGCAGATGGGATAATTTATTATAGCGTAAAGGGCTGGTTGCCTGGCTATGGCCGGCAACCAGCCCTTGAGTTTGTGGTAAAAGTGTTTATTTGTCCAGTGACGCCAGATCATAGGGGGTCTGCTGGTATACAAAATAGTTCAGCCAATTGGAAAACAGCAGGTTGGCATGGCTGCGCCAGACCATAGGGGGGACAGCTTCCGGATCATTTCCCGGGAAATAGTTTTGCGGGAGGCGAGGTTTGATTCCGCGCAACACATCCCTGTGATATTCATTGGCAAGCGTATAGCGATCGTATTCACAGTGGCCGGTGACAAATACCTGACGGGCATTCCGGGTAGCCACTATGGCGACTCCGGCGGTTTCCGACATGGCCAGCAACTGCAGATCAGGATTCCGTTCAATGTCCTCGGCCAGCACCTCCGTGTAGCGGGAATGAGGCATATAAAAATATTCATCAAATCCCCGCAAAAGCGGATGATTCATATCCAGAGGACGGTGGCGGAAAATGCCGGATAACTTAAAAGGCAGGGGATGCTTAGGGATATGGTGATGGTGATAAAGGCCTGCCTGAGCGCCCCAGCAGATATGTAAGGTAGAATATACGTTGGTGCGGGACCACTCCATGATTTGGCACAGCTCTTCCCAGTAGTCCACTTGGGTAAAGTCCATGCTTTCCACTGGTGCCCCGGTAATGATCATGCCGTCATAACGCTGTTCTTTCAGCTGGTCGAAGGACTGATAAAACTCCAAGAGATGTTCTTTAGAAGTATTTTTAGAAATATGGGTGACAGTCTGCATCAGATCGATATCCACCTGCAGAGGGGTATTACCCAGCAGACGCAGCAACTGGGTTTCAGTTTCCACCTTGGTGGGCATCAGATTCAGGATGACGATTTTGAGTGGGCGAATATCCTGATGAACGGCCCGATTTTCGGTCATCACAAAAACATTCTCGGATTCCAGGATTTTTGCCGCTGGCAGGGTATCGGATATCTTGATCGGCATAGTACAGCCCCTTTATCGTATGTAATATGAAGTAATAGAAGTATACCAAAATTATAAGCAATATTCAATATTCTATGATGACATAACAGATTGTGCGAAAAAAAGACATTTTTGAAAAAAAGTGTTGACTTTAGGAGAAGCCCGTGCTAATATATAAAAGCTGTCTGCGGCAGACACGCTGAATGACAGTAGTTGCTATTGACATCGTGGCAACACGGTGGTATAATAGTTGTCCCAGCTTGAGGTAAAGCTGGGGAGGGGACCTTGAAAATTAAACAACGTAACGAGAAAGAAAAGAACTACCCGTTAATTACACCGAGTTTCCGCAGAGATGTGGGAAAACGGAAAGAAGAACGAAGCTAGACTTCGTCGGGTGACTGGAA
>CALWMQ010000204.1 GCA_944382025.1 uncultured Clostridia bacterium
GAAACCAGGGGACTTGAGGGAGCGGGGGGAGGACCAGCCAGTGGAACGCCTGCTCCGGCGGGTAGCCGCGTGCTTGTGGGACTACCTGAAGAGTATCGCGCCAGATTGGAGCCTGTTCCAGCCTTTCCTCTACCGCAACGATATTCATAATGCCAAGACGATAATTAAGGGAGTGCTGTCGGACCGGGATTTCCGGTCCCTGCTCCTCACCCCTTCGGTCGTGGACCCGGCGGAACTGGAACGGGCGGTACGGGAGAAGGATTACAGCGCTTTACCGCCCTTTCCCAGGGAGGCGGTCCAACGGGCTTATGAAGTTCTGGCTCACACCAATGACGCGCAGCTCAGTGACGCGGTTGTGGACCGGGCGGGGATGGAAGCCATGCTGGCCTGCGCAGAAGATAAACGGGTGCCGATGCTGTCCCGGGTTGTGGAAATGACGGTGTTTTACAGCGATCTGAAGATCGCCTTGCGCCGTGCCAGGCTGTCGGGACGATCCAATGGAAGCGGCGCCTATTTGAAGGAAGCTCTTTGCCCTTGTCCGGGGTTGGACCTGGCCCAACTGACAGAGGCGGCTCAATCCGGGGAAAAGGCGATATTGGAACGGATGGAGGCTTGGGACCGATGGGGTTCCCGGAAGGCCGCGGAACGCTATCGTCAATCCCCCTCCGCTTTTGAACGGTATGTGGATGACCGGCTGCTGGAGGAGGCCATGCGGGGCCGTACCGTGACCCTGGGCCCGGAACCCTTGATCAGTTATTTACTCCTGCGGGAGCGGGAACTGAAAAATCTGCACATCCTGTTTTCGGGCCTGCGGGCAGGACAGGAGGAAGCCGCTATCCGGGGGCGGCTGTGGGAAAATTGAGGCCGTTCCGGGTATTGCCACCCGCCGTACCTCCTTCCCTGGGATGAGCTTTTCGGTTAAAGCCTTCCACATTTTTCACGAGGGACAGAATACTTGACTGAGAGAGGAGAAGCGCCATGCTTCGCTGCGCGGTGCTGGGGGATACCGAAAGCGTCAAGGGGTTTGGCGCTGTAGGGCTGGAGGTGTTCCCCTGTGATGACCCTGCTAAGGCCGGTCCGTTGCTTCGCCGTCTGGTTTCCGCCGGGGAGGCGGGCGGCCAGGGATACGCCGTGATTTATGTAACGGAAGAACTGGCTTTGGCCCTGGAAAAGGATATCAAGGGACTGGAGGAACAGATGCTGCCTGCCGTTATCCCTATTCCGGGAGTCAAAGGCAATACCGGGCTGGGAACACGCCGCCTTCACGAGGCGGTGGAAAAGGCGGTAGGTTCCGACATTCTCTGACTGGGCGGTTATGAACCGGCGGTGTGGCGGAAAGAAAGACAATTGTCTGGCCGACCCAGGAACGTTGCTATCATTTTCCGTGCCGCTTCACTGGTCCGCACCTGAAACATGGGCGGGGAGTAGAAAAAGCGGGGGATCTGAGAATGCCGGAAGCACTGGGAACGCATGAAATATCCCGGTGCCGTGTTTCGTTTCCATGAGGAGCGAATGATGGATCCGGGGCTGTGGCAGCCCCTTTATAAGGCTTATCAACTATCAACGGCGGTCTGGAAATCCGCCGTTTGAATCCGGCCGACCGGCGTAGCCGCCGCGGCCAAAGGAAAGGACAGGATTCTTGTATGACCACAGGAACCATCACCAAAGTGGCAGGTCCCCTTGTCATCGCAGAGGGAATGCGGGACGCCAATATGTTCGATGTGGTGCGGGTCAGCAGCCAGCGCCTCATCGGCGAAATCATCGAAATGCACGGGGACCGGGCCTCCATCCAGGTATACGAGGAAACCTCCGGTTTGGGACCCGGGGAACGGGTGGAATCCACCGGCGCCCCTTTGAGCGTAGAGCTGGGACCCGGGCTGATAGGTACCATTTTTGATGGAATCCAGCGCCCTCTGGCCGAGATCATGAGGGTCAGCGGCACCAATCTCCATCGGGGGGTGGAGGTTCCCTCCCTGAACAGGGAGAAACGCTGGCATTTTACCCCTTGCGTGGAGGCAGGGGCTCCGGTTCGGGGCGGGGATACCCTGGGTGTGGTTCAGGAGACACCGGTGGTACGTCATCATATTCTGGTGCCTCCCGGTGTAGTGGGGACGGTGAAATCCATTGAAGAAGGGGATTTTACCGTGGAGGATACAGTTTGCGTCCTCATGTCAGCCAATGGCGGCGAGACACCTGTGGGGCTGATGCAGCGCTGGCCCGTCCGGGTGGGGCGGCCCTACAAGAAAAAACTGTCCCCTGATATCCCCCTGGTGACAGGCCAACGGGTGATCGATACCCTGTTCCCCATCGCCAAAGGAGGCGTGGCTGCTGTGCCCGGGCCGTTCGGTTCGGGAAAAACGGTGGTACAGCATCAGCTGGCCAAGTGGGCCGCCGCGGATATCATTGTGTATATAGGCTGCGGTGAGCGGGGCAATGAGATGACAGATGTTTTAAACGAGTTTCCGGAACTGAAGGATCCCCGTACCGGCAATTCCCTCATGGAGCGCACCGTACTCATCGCCAATACCTCCGATATGCCGGTAGCCGCCCGGGAGGCTTCTATCTACACGGGAATTACCATCGCGGAATATTTCCGGGACATGGGGTATACCGTGGCCCTGATGGCGGATTCTACCTCCCGGTGGGCCGAGGCTCTGCGAGAGATGTCCGGACGGCTGGAGGAGATGCCGGGTGAGGAGGGCTATCCCGCCTATCTGGGCAGCCGGCTGGCTCAGTTTTATGAACGAGCGGGCCGGGTCATTGTCAGCGGCACCGCCGACACCGAAGGGGCCCTGTCGGTTATCGGGGCGGTATCGCCTCCCGGCGGTGACATCTCCGAGCCGGTTTCCCAGGCTACTTTGCGGATTGTCAAGGTATTCTGGGGGCTGGACGCCTCCCTGGCCTACAAGCGGCATTTCCCCGCGGTGAACTGGCTGACCAGCTATTCCCTGTACGCGGATTCCCTGGCGGACTGGTTCAATGAAAACGTCCGAGACGATTGGAGCGTTCTGCGTGGACGGCTCATGGCCCTGCTCCAGGAGGAGGCAGAACTGGAAGAGGTCGTGCGCCTGGTGGGAATGGATGCCCTGTCCGCCCCCGACCGGCTCAAGCTGGAGGTCGCTCGGTCCATCCGGGAAGATTACCTCCATCAAAACGCCTTCCACGATACGGATACCTATACCTCCCTGAACAAACAGTATCTGATGATGACCGCTATTCTGGCGTATTATGATAAGGCCCGGGAAGCGCTGGGGAAGGGGCTGGACATTGAAACAGCCGTGTCCCTGCCTGCCCGGGAACGGATCGGACGGCTGAAATACGCCCCGGCGGATCAGGCCGCGGACGAGTTCGCTGCCTGTACAGCGCGGCTGGAAGAAGAACTGCGGGAAGCGCTGGACGCCGCC
>CALWMQ010000205.1 GCA_944382025.1 uncultured Clostridia bacterium
ATAACATCCATCTGCTGTTCCCGGGTCAGTTTAATGAAGTTGACCGCATAGCCGGACACCCGTATGGTGAGCTGGGGATATTTCTCAGGATGATCCATAGCGTCCAGCAGCACTTCCCGGTTGAGAACATTAACATTGATATGGTGGCCGCCTTCGTTGAAGTAGCCGTCCATCAGACCTACCAGGTTGGCCTTGCGTTCCTCCTCCTCGTGACCCAGGGCGCCGGGCACAATAGAGAAGGTATAGCTGATACCGTCCTCCGCGTAGTCATAAGGCAGTTTGGCGACCGACATCATGGAGGCTACACACCCGTGGGAGTCCCTGCCGTGCATGGGATTGGCGCCTGGAGCGAAGGGCTCGCCTGCCTTGCGGCCATCAGGGGTGGAACCGGTTTTTTTGCCGTACACCACATTGGAGGTGATGGTAAGAATCGACATGGTATGCACCGACTCACGGTAAGTTGGGCATTTTTTCAGCTTGCGCATGAACATTTTTACTACGTCCACCGCAATGTCGTCAACCCGAGGATCGTTGTTGCCGAATTTAGGGTAATCCCCCTCGATCTCGAAATCCACCGCCAAGCCGGTTTCATCCCGGATGGGCCGGACCTTGGCGTATTTGATAGCCGCCAGAGAGTCGCATACCACCGACAGCCCCGCCGCGCCGCAGGCCATGGTCCGGTATACGTCGTTGTCGTGGAGGGCCATCTGGATCTTTTCATAGCAGTATTTATCATGCATATAGTGGATAACGTTCAGGGTGTTGACATAGAGGGATGCCAGCCAGTCCAGGGTGGCGTCAAACTTCTTCATCACATCGTCATAGTCCAGGTACTTGCCCCGGCAGGCCAACAGTTCAGGCCCGACCTGCACCCCGCTCTTTTCGTCCCGGCCTCCGTTGATGGCGTACAGCAGGGCCTTGGCCAGATTGGCCCGGGCGCCGAAAAACTGCATCTGCTTGCCGATGCGCATGGCGGATACGCAGCAGGCGATACCGTAGTCGTCCCCAAACTTCTTGCGCATGAGTTCATCACTCTCGTACTGGATGGAGCAGGTCTCTATGGACATTTTAGCGCAATATTTCTTGAAATTGTCCGGCAGCCGGGGACTCCACAGCACCGTCATGTTGGGTTCCGGCGCAGGGCCCAGGTTGGTCAGGGTATGGAGGAACCGGTAGGACATTTTAGTAACCATGTGGCGGCCATCGGTGGACAGGCCGCCAATGGATTCGGTAACCCATGTGGGATCGCCGCTGAACAGCTCGTCATAGGCAGGGGTACGCAGGAACCGGACCATACGCAGCTTCATGACAAAATGATCCACGAATTCCTGTATTTCGCTTTCGGTATACACCCCGTTGTCCAGATCCCGCTGGGCGTAAACGTCCAGGAAGGTGGAGACCCGTCCCAATGACATAGCGGCGCCGTTTTGTTCCTTAACCGCGGCCAGATAGCCGAAATACAGCCATTGGATAGCCTCTTTGGTATCCCGGGCCGGTTGGGAGATATCATAGCCATAGGAAGCGGCCATCCGCTTAAGGGCTTCCAGAGCACGGATCTGCTCGGCCAGTTCCTCCCGCAGGCGGATCTCCCGGGAATCCATCACCGGGTAATCCGCAGCATCCTTGGAGTGCTGTTTTTCCTGGATCAGATAATCCACCCCGTAGAGGGCGACCCGGCGGTAATCGCCGATAATCCGGCCCCGGCCATAGGCGTCCGGCAGGCCGGTGATCACCCCGGACTTCCGTGCCGCCCGCATCTGAGGCGTATACACATCAAATACCCCGTCATTGTGAGTCTTGCGGTATTTAAAAACTTCTTCCATCTTGGGATCCATTTCCCGGTGGTAGGCTTCCAGGGAATTCCGCACCATACGGATACCGCCAAAGGGCATGATAGCCCGGGTCAAAGGCGCCGCTGTTTGCAGTCCCACGATTTGTTCCTTTTCCTGATCAATATAGCCGGGTGCGTAAGCGTCAATACCGGAAATGGTATGGGTGTCGATATCGTACACGCCGCCCCGGGCGTGCTCTTCCTTGAGCAGAGCGGCCACCTCATCCCACAGCTCCCGTGTCCGCTGGGTGGGAGGCGCCAGAAAGCTCTCGTCGCCGTCGTAGGGGGTATAGTTGCGGGCGATAAAATCCCGGACATCCACCATTTTCTGCCAGCTGCCTGCCTTAAATTCTGTCATTTTACCTGTTCCTTTCCACGCGTTGCCGGTCAGTGATCCGGAAGGCCTGCCTTACCGTCCGGCACAGCCTTCACTTCCGTTATGGTTTCAGTATACCAAAACCCATGGAAAGATACAATGGAGCCGTCCCAGAATAAATCATACCATTTCAGTATGTTTTTGTACGTTTTGCGACATACCGGGAGTAAGGGCCTTCTGGGCAGCGACAGGGTTGTGCCAGCCTGTAGTCTATAGGCGGCATGAAAAAGACAGCGGTTTCCCGCTGCCTTAGCTTATGGGGTTTTGCTAGATGAGGCAAGGGGCTCCGCCCCTCGACCCCGCCTCCCCTTGCGGTGCCCAAAACCGTCTCACGCCGCTTTCGCGGCTGCCGGTTTTGACCGCGGTGCCAACCCCTGCTCCCTGCTTCCCGCACCGCGGGCGCTCGCAGGCGTTGCCTTTTGTAAAAGCCGGGCGGAAACTTCATGGGGTACAAGGTTTCTGAACGAGGTGCAGGGAAAATTTTCCGTAGGGAGATTCTGCCGGTTACTCCTTCCCACGCTGGGCTGAGCCGCGAAGGCAGACAAGCCCCAACAGTAACAGCAGGGGAAACGCCATTCCCGCCAGTAGCCCGGCCCGTAGGCCCCACTGTTCCGGGGACTGGGCACCGACCAAAACATGAGACAGCCAGGAGGCGTTCTCAGTCCCATCGGATACCAGGCCGGCCAGCCAAGGCCCTAACGCTCCCCCCATATCCCCGGCCAGGGCCAGCAAGGCGAACAGGGTAGTACCGCCCTTTGGGAAATATCCGGAGGACAAGCTGATGGTGCCAGGCCACATAAGGCTGACCGACAACCCGCATAAGGCACATCCCAGCAGCGCCAGCACCGGCACTGGTACAAACACCGTAACCCCATAGCAGCACAGGCACAGGATAGTAGATGCCAGCAGCGCTTTTTTTAAAGGGAGGCGCTGCCCCAGCATCCCATAAGCGGTACGTCCCACCCCCATAAATACCCCAAACAGGCAGGGACCCAGAAGATCCCCTATTACCTTAGGCACGCCCAGTCCCTTTTCCGCGAACAGGGAGGACCATTGGGACATCACCAGCTCCGAAGCGCCGGAACAAGCCATCATTAAAAGGGCTACTAAAAACAGCCGGGAAGAAAACAGGAATTTCAGCGGTGTTTTTTCCTCTTCCGGTACCACTGGGGGCAGGGGTACCCGGATAACCCGGAAGAGGTTGATCAAAGGCACCAGGGCCCACGCGATAGGATAGACCCACCACAGCCCGGTACCGGTTATCTGAACCAGCATAGCGGTTACCAGCACCACCCCCACCTGGCCCCAGGAGTAAAAGGAATGGAGCAGGCTCATAGAGGAGGCCTTAGCTTCACTGGGCAAGGCGTCCACAATAGGGCTGCTAAGCACCTCGATCAAACCGGCACCGGCGGAATAAATGACTACCGGTATGACCAGCCCCCAGTAAGGATCGGGCAATACCAGGGGAAGGATCCCCAACAGAACCAACCCTGTAAAAGCCAGGCTGTGAGCCAGCACCAGTGAAGCCCGATGACCGATCCGATCCACAAATTTGACGGATAAGGCATCCACCGTAAGTTGGACCCCGAAGGTCAGCAGTACCAGGCGTCCGATTTTCTCGAAAGAAATGCCGAAATCCTCTTGGAAGACTACAAAAAACAGCGGTGCCAGATTGACGATAATGGCTTGGACAATGTAACCCCAATAACAAGCTGTTTTGGTTGTTTTATATGTGTACCGCATAGCGCGTCCCACCTTTCCATATAACCGGCCGGAACCGGATCCTTTTCCGCAACGTTTCAGACAATACAGGAAATCCGACAGCCTGTCAATGGGGGAAACCCCATTTTGTGTAAAAAAGACGAATTCCCCGGCGGTTTTCTCCCCGTCCGGATACCAAAACCAGAGAAATATTGTTAATTGTTTGACAAATACGGATAAAAATTTTCCTCAAATCATCGGTTTGTTTGGTTTTTCACATTGCAAAATTCCTAAATATCCAGTATAATAGGGACGTTAAACTCATTTTTCTGGCAGCGGGAGGAAAATGCCTCATTTTTCCCTCCCGCCTTGTCCTCCGGCTTTGGTTCGCCCTTCCCCGGCATCCCACCAGCCGCCTGATTGAGAGGCGGCGTTTTTCTGGCCGGGATATGACGATTCTTAACGAAAACTGGCGGAACACTGCTGACTGGGGCCGGTATGGGTTTCGGAAATAGGAGATATTTCATAAGGAGGAAACGGCAACATGCAAAAAAAAATCAGCACCCTTCCCTTCAAGGGCACGCCTGAACAGGCCCAGCGGCTGCAGCAGGTCATTGACGCCAACAAAAGCGATCCCAGCAAGCTCATGGGCGTCATGCAGGAAGCCCAGGGAATCTATGGGTATCTGCCCATGGAGGTGCAGCAGATGATCGCGGACGGGATGGGGGTCCCACTGGAAAAGGTTTACGGCGTGGCCACTTTCTACGCCCAGTTCGCCCTCTCTCCCAAAGGCGTGTACAACGTGTCGGTCTGCCTCGGCACCGCCTGCTATGTTAAAGGCTCCGGCGACCTGTTCAACAAGCTCAGCGAAACCCTGGGCATCGGGGCGGATGAATGCACGGAGGATGGGAAATTCTCCCTCACCGCCTGCCGCTGCATCGGCGCCTGCGGCCTGGCCCCTGTTCTGACTGTCAATGACGATGTGTACGGCCGTCTGACGGTGGATGATATTCCCGGCATCCTGGCCAAATATAACGATTGACTATGCGGGAATTATCTCTCAATGTACTGGATATTGCTCAGAATTCCATCGCCGCAGGTGCTACCCTGATTACCATTAGGGTAACAGAGGAGTCCGCTGCTGACCGGCTGTCTATTACTGTGGAGGACAACGGCCGGGGCATGTCCCCGGAACAGCTCCAAAAAGTCCGGGATCCCTTCTACACCACCCGCACAACCCGCAAGGTAGGAATGGGAATCCCTTTGTTCCGGATGGCGGCGGAGATGACCGGCGGTTCCCTGGATATCCGGTCGGAGCTGGGGCAAGGTACCACTGTCATGGCGGTTTTCACCCTCTCCCACATCGACCGGATGCCTCTTGGAGACATCCAGGGTACCGTTACCGCCCTGATCCGGCTGAACCCCCAGCTGGATTTCCGGTACATCCAAACGGTGGACGGCGCTTCCTTTGAACTGGATACCCGGAAGCTGCGGGAGATCCTGGGGGACGTACCGTTGAACCAGCCCGATGTGATGGAATGGATCGGAGGATATCTTCGAGAAAATTTGGAGCCCCTGCGTTCCCAAGCGTAAACCCCATTTTTACCTGATAATAAGGAGGTATATTCCATGAAAACCATTGCGGAACTGCAGGCCATCCGGGATAAGGCCCGGGAAAAAATGGCCGTCAGAGAAGGCGACAGCGACAATATCCGCGTTATTGTAGGTATGGCTACCTGCGGGATCGCCGCCGGTGCCCGCCCTGTGCTGAACGCGTTTGTGGACGAGGTGGCCAAACGCCACCTGAATAATGTGACCGTCACCCAGACTGGCTGTATCGGTATGTGCCAGTTCGAGCCGATTGTCGAGGTGCTGGTTCCCGGAAAGGAAAAGGTTACATACGGCAAGGTCACCCCGGAAAAGGTGGCCAAGATCATCACCGACCACCTGGTCAACGGCAGCCCCGTGGCGGAATACACTGTAGGCAACCTGATGAAATAACGACCGGCCCGCCCGGTTTTTCCTTGGCAAACAGACCCATATCATTCTGAGAAAGGTATGTGAATCCTATGTATCGTTCGCATGTATTGGTCTGCGGCGGCACCGGTTGTACCTCTTCCAACAGCCAGAAAATTATTGAGGCTCTGGAACGGGAAATCGCCGCCAATGACCTGACCGAGGAGGTCAAAGTAGTCAAAACCGGCTGCTTCGGCCTGTGCGCTCTTGGCCCCATCATGATTGTGTACCCTGAGGGCTGCTTCTACTCCCGCGTCCAGGAGGAGGATATCCCTGAAATCGTCAGCGAGCATCTGCTCAAAGGCCGTATCGTTACCCGCCTGCTGTACGATGAGACGGTGGGCAAAGACGAAATCAAGGCCCTCAACGAAACCGATTTCTATAAAAAACAGGTCCGGGTGGCCCTGCGTAACTGCGGTGTCATCAATCCCGAGTCCCTGGATGAATACATCGCTATGGACGGCTACCAGGCTCTGGCTAAATGCCTGACCGAGTACACCCCTGAGCAGGTTATTCAGGTGATTACGGACTCCGGCCTGCGCGGCCGCGGCGGCGGCGGGTTCCCCACCGGACGGAAATGGGCCCTGTGCGCCCCCAACAAGGCTCCCCAGAAATATGTGGTCTGCAACGCTGACGAGGGCGACCCCGGTGCGTTTATGGACCGTTCGGTACTGGAGGGCGACCCCCACTGCCTCGTGGAAGCCATGGCCATCGCCGGTTATGCTATCGGAGCCACCAAGGGCTTCGTGTATGTCCGGGCCGAGTACCCCATCGCGGTAAAACGTCTCCAGATCGCCATTGACGAGGCCCGGGAAGCCGGCCTGCTGGGTAAGGACATCTTCGGTTCCGGCTTCGATTTCGATATGGAAATCCGCTTGGGTGCCGGCGCCTTTGTGTGCGGTGAGGAGACCGCTCTGATGACCTCCATCGAGGGCAACCGAGGCGAGCCCCGTCCCCGTCCCCCCTATCCGGCGGTCAAGGGCCTGTTCGGCTGCCCCACCGTGGAAAACAACGTGGAAACCTTTGCCAATATCCCCCAGATCATCCTGAAAGGCGCCGAGTGGTTCGCCTCCATGGGTACCGAGAAATCCAAGGGAACCAAAGTGTTCGCCCTGGGCGGCAAGATTAAACACACCGGTCTGGTGGAAATTCCCATGGGAACCACCCTGCGGGAAATCGTGGAGGAGATCGGCGGCGGTATCCCTAACGGGAAAAAGTTCAAGGCGGCTCAGACCGGCGGTCCTTCCGGCGGCTGTATCCCCGCTTCCCTCATTGACACCCAGATCGACTATGATAACCTGATCGCCATGGGCTGCATGATGGGCTCCGGCGGCCTGATCGTCATGGACGAGGACACCTGCATGGTGGATATTGCCAAGTTCTTCCTGGAGTTCACCGTGGATGAATCCTGCGGTAAGTGCACCCCCTGCCGGGTGGGCACCAAGCGCCTACTGGAAAAGCTGGACAAGATCACCAAGGGCAACGGTACCCTGGAGGATATCGACGAACTGGAAGCCCTGTGCCATTACATTAAAGAAAATTCCCTGTGCGGCTTGGGACAGACCGCTCCCAACCCGGTGCTCTCTACCCTGAAATTCTTCCGCGATGAATATGTAGCCCACGTGGTGGACAAAAAATGTCCCGCCGGTGTGTGCAAATCCCTGCTGCATTACGAGATCGTGGCCGACAAGTGCAAAGGCTGCACCGCCTGCGCCCGTGTCTGCCCGGTTGGCGCCATCTCCGGCACCGTCAAGAATCCTCATTCCATTGACGTCAACGCCTGCATTAAGTGCGGCGCCTGCATGGAGAAGTGCCGCTTCGGCGCTATCGTGAAGAAATAAGGAAGGAGACTGGACTGGTAATGGATATGGTTAACGTAAAAGTCAACGGCATCGCGGTCAGTGTACCCAAAGGCTCGACTATTCTGGAAGCCGCCCGCTATGCCGGGGTGGAAATCCCCACCCTGTGTTTTTTGAAAGATATCAATAAGATCGGCGCCTGCCGCATCTGCGTGGTGGAAGCCACCGGCGCCCGGGGCCTGGTCACCGCCTGCGTGTACCCCGTGGCGGAGGGCATGGAGATTCAGACCAACACCGCTAAGGTGCAGAAGGCCCGGAAAACCACTCTGGAGCTGATTCTCTCCACCCACGAGAAAAAATGCCTTTCCTGCGTCCGCTCCAATGACTGCGAACTGCAGAAGATGTGCAAAGACTACGGCGTGGAGGATTCCGGCAAATACGACGGCTTCAAGCCCCACTATGAGCTGGATACCAGCACTGCCCACCTGGTGCGGGACAACAACAAGTGCATCCTGTGCCGTCGCTGTGTGGCTGCCTGTAAGCAGCAGTTCGTGTCGGTCATCGGCGCTAACGACCGGGGCATCGACACCCACATCGCCTGCGCCTTTGAAAAGCCTCTGGGAGACGTGCCCTGCGTGTCCTGCGGCCAGTGCATCGTGGTATGTCCCACCGGCGCCCTGACCGAGAAAGACGACACCGGAAAAATTTGGGATGCCCTGGCCGACAAGTCCAAGCACGTCATCGTCACCACTGCCCCCTCTATCCGGGCTACCTTGGGTGAATGCTTCGGTATGCCTATCGGTACCAATGTAGAGGGCAAAATGGTGGCGGCGCTCCGCCGCCTGGGCTTCGAAAAGGTGTTCGATACCGACTTCGGTGCCGACCTGACCATCGTGGAGGAAGCCAACGAGTTCGTTGGCCGGGTGAAAAACGGCGGCGTACTGCCCATGATCACCTCCTGCTCCCCCGGCTGGGTTAAATTCGCCGAGTACTATTACCCGGATCAGCTGGATCACCTCTCCTCCTGCAAATCCCCCCAGCAGATGAGCGGTGCGGTCATTAAGACCTACTACGCCCTGAAAATGGGCTGGGATCCCAAGGATATCGTCAACGTATCGGTGATGCCCTGTACCGCCAAGAAATTCGAGATCGGCCGGGACGATGAGAACGCCGCGGGCGTGGCCGACATCGATGTGGCCATCACCACCCGGGAACTGGCCCGTATGATCCAGCGGGCTGGCCTCAACTTTGCCAATCTGCCGGATGAGGAATTCGACGCTCCCCTGGGCGAGGACACCGGCGCCGCGGTTATCTTCGGTGCCACCGGCGGCGTTATGGAGGCCGCCCTGCGGACCGCTAACGACTGGCTCACCGGCCAGGATAACGAGGCAGTGGAATTCCACGAGGTTCGTGGTACTGCCGGCCTTAAAGAAGCCGCCTATAACATTGCCGGTACGGAAATCAAGGTGGCGGTGGCCAGCGGTATCGCCAGCGCCAATTACATCATGAGCTGCATTAAAGACGGTACCGCTCCCTGGCACTTTGTGGAGATCATGTGCTGCCCCGGCGGCTGTGTCAACGGCGGCGGCCAACCCATCCAGCCAGCCTCGGTGCGCAACACTACAGATCTGAAGGCTCTGCGTGCTAAGGCCCTGTACGATCAGGACGCAGCCATGACCCTGCGGAAATCCCACAAGTCCCCGGTGATTGAAACCCTGTATAAGGAATTTTTTGATGACGGCATTGGCGGTCACAAGGCACATCATTGCCTGCATACCACCTATGTCCCCCGGAAAAAGTTCCAGTAAACCTTTAGCCCCTTCCGGCATCATCCTGCCGGAAGGGGATTTTTTTGACAGGCTGAAATGTTTCCATGCCATACCGCCCGAATCCTTTTTCCTCTCCTGCTGCTTTGGTTTGGAGAGCTTTCCTACAGCGGATAGCCGAGAATCCGGCGGTACAACTGTTAATGAAAAACAGCAACCGGCTCCCTTTTACGGGAGCCGGTTGCTTATATACTGTGGAAACAACTATACCTAAACCAACACCACACGGGAAATTTTCGTCCGCCTTTTTCAAAAGGCAACGCCTGCGAGTACCCGCGGTGCGGGGAGCAGCGAGCAGGGGGTGGCGCCACGGTCAAAACCGCCAGCTGCGAAAGCGGCACGGGACGGTTTGGGGCACCGCAAGGGGAGGCGGGGTCGAAGGGCAGCGCCCCCCGTCGCATCCCGTCGAGCGCAAAAAATTCTCCGAAGGACCTGCGTTCCTCCGTAAAATCACATCTTAGAAAATCAAAACCACCAGTGAACTGGTGGTATGCACAGGCCCTGGAAGGGCCAAATACGGACTTAGGCCCTAAAGGGAGAAAGAAGTTTGACACCGCATTACCATTTCGGGCAGCCGCTGAAGCGGCTGTTCTTTTTTGCCTACTTGTTCTTGCTACCCGTAAACGGGTCTATGTACTCTTTCATTGTCATCTGATCCTTTGTGTAATCCTCTTCCAGTTGGTTCTTTAT
>CALWMQ010000206.1 GCA_944382025.1 uncultured Clostridia bacterium
GAACAGATTGCGGAACTAAAGGCCCATGCCGACGATATCAACTACGAGGTGGCCGCCGCTCGGGAAAAAGAGGTGCGCCATGATGTGATGGCCCATGTGTACGCTTACGGTCAGCAGTGCCCCAAGGCCAAAGGTATCATCCATCTGGGCGCTACCAGCTGTTATGTGGGGGACAACACCGACCTGATGACCCTCTACGACGCCCTGAAGCTGGTACGTAAGAAATTGGTCAACGTTCTGGCTCTGTTGAGCCGGTTTGCCGACCAATATAAGGATCTGCCCACCCTGGCTTTCACCCACTTCCAGCCCGCCCAGCCTACCACCGTAGGCAAACGGGCCACCCTTTGGGCTCAGGAATTCCTGATGGATCTGGAAGAGGTGGAATACCGGCTGCAAAACGCCCGGCTGCTGGGTTCCAAGGGCACTACCGGAACCCAGGCCAGTTTTCTGGAACTGTTTGAGGGCGACCATGAGAAATGCCGACTGCTGGACCGGAAAATTGCGGAAAAAATGGGATATACGGCCTGTTTCCCGGTATCGGGCCAGACCTATCCCCGCAAACTGGATTCCATGATCCTGTCCACCCTGTCCGGCATTGCCCAGAGCGCCTCCAAATTCTCCAACGATATCCGCCTGCTTCAGCACCTCAAGGAGGTAGAAGAACCCTTTGAAAAACACCAGATCGGTTCCTCCGCTATGGCGTACAAGCGTAACCCCATGCGTAGTGAACGTATCGCTTCCCTATCACGGTATATCATCGCTGACGCCCTGAACCCGGCCATGACCGCTGCTACCCAATGGTTTGAGCGCACCCTGGACGACAGCGCTAACAAGCGTATCAGTGTGGCGGAAGGTTTCCTGGCGGTGGACGCTGTATTGTCCCTGGTGATCAATGTTGTGGACGGCCTGGTGGTCAATACCGCGGTCATTGACCGGGATCTGCGCCGGGAACTGCCCTTTATGGCCACCGAAAATATCATGATGGACTGCGTTAAGCGGGGGGGGACCGGCAGGAACTCCACGAGCGTATCCGTACCCATTCTATGGACGCCGCCAAACGGGTCAAGCAGCAGGATGGGGTCAATGACCTGCTGGAACGCATTGCCGCGGATCCCGCGTTTGGCGTGACCCTTCCGGAACTGGAAGCGGTACTGGAACCTTCCCGGTATGTGGGCCGGGCTCCGGAACAGACTGCCGACTTCCTTCGGGAGGAAATTGCCCCAGTATTGGAAAAATACAAAGAGGACCTGGGCCTCCAGGTGGAAATCAACGTTTGAATCATAAAAGACTGCCCGCGGGATATCCGCGGGCAGTCTTGATTTTACAGGAGCGTTGCTGTGGGAGCGGGATCCCCGTACACCGGAGGATCCCGGACCGCAGAAATCCATAGTCTTGCCGCCTGAGGCTTACTTTTTTTAAGCACAAAAGGCCCGCAGAAATGCGGGCCTTTTGTGGGGAAAAGATTATGTGCGGCCGCACGGATTTGTGGGAGGAACCCGTGCGAAAAGGAATTTGTTCCAATTTCACTATATTTCAAGGAGCCATGAAAAGCAAGTATGTGGACAGCCTTTTGACAAGATAGGCAAATTTCCCGTCCAATTGTATACCTGACACCTGCGGAAATTTCGGCTGATGGTCATGGTCTGCCCAGCAGAATCGGTGCATATATATGCCATGAGGACTGAATCAAGTTTGAAAGGAATGGCTGTTGAAATGAACCGATTTTTCCCTGAGGGCACTCTGTTGGACACCCCTGACAATCAGCGCGCTATACAAACCGTTTCCGGACTGGCTGAGGCCGCCTTAGAAGGGCGTATATTGGAAGCCCGTGCTGTTCTCTGTGACGGAGAACATAACCTACATGTGGAAATGCCCTGTATGGAAGGTATTATCCCCTATCTGGAGGGAGCGGTAGGGATTGCCGAGGGCACCACCCGGGACATTGCGCTGATTTCCCGGGTCAGTAAACCGGTTAGTTTTATGGTACAGGGTTTTGAAAATCTGCCGGACGGAAGCCGGCGAGCGGTGCTGTCCAGGAGGGCAGCTCAAGAAAAATGCCGTTTTGAATATTTACACGGGCTGCGCCCGGGAGACATTATTCCTGCCCGAGTGACACGTCTGGAAACTTTTGGTGCCTTCTGTGACATAGGCTGTGGCCTCCCCGCACTTCTGCCCATTGCCAGTATCTCCGTCAGCCGTATTTCCCATCCCAGCGACCGCCTGACGCCAGGCATGGATATTTTTGCGGCCATCGCTTCTGTGGAAGGGGAACGGATCTGCCTGTCCCAAAGGGAACTGCTGGGGACTTGGGAGGAAAACGCCTCCCTGTTTTCACAAGGAGATACGGTGGCGGGAATTATCCGGTCAGTAGAGGAATACGGCATTTTTGTGGAGCTTACCCCCAATCTGGCCGGCCTTGCGGAAACCCGAGAAGGCGTACGGGCCGGCCAACGGGCCGGCGTGTACATAAAAAGTATCCTGCCTGATAAAATGAAGCTCAAGCTGATCCTCATTGACGCGCAAAACACCTGCGAGGCTCCACCACCCTTGAAATATTTCATTACCCAGGGACATCTGGATCATTGGGTATATTCTCCGCCAGGATGCGGCAAGGTAGTGGAAACATTTTTTACAGGATGCTGATACAAAGCGCTCTGCCAAGCCGTCGCAGAGCGCTTTCTGTTTAGGAAAAACCGGAAAATGAAAAAAATATAAATTAGGGGTTGCAAAAACCGATGGAACGGTGTAGAATAACTATGCTCCGGATGAACGCCGGGCCAATAGAATATCCGCCCGTGGCGAAGCTGGATATCGCAGTGGATTCCGATTCCAAAGGCCGGGGGTTCGAATCCCTCCGGGCGGGCCAACGACAGAAACCGTGTAAACCTAGTGTTTATGCGGTTTCTTTCTTTTTGTCCTAAAATGGGGAAAGCGCGTTTTTGGGGTGCTGTCCCCATTCTTCTAAGACTTTTTCTAAGACTGCGGGGGTAGCCCCCCGCTATTTATCGCCCGAAACGCTCTTCATATGAAGAAGCTCTCCCATACCGTCCGCCAGTCGCATCTTGGATTGATATTCCAGATGACCGTAGATATTTCCGGTCGTGCCAATGTCGCTGTGTCCCAGCCATTCGCTGATCTCTTTAAGCTGGAAGCCCTTGGCGAGCAGCAAACTGGCGCAGGAGTGGCGCAGGTCGTGGAACCGGATGTCCGGCAGGCCGTGCCGTTTCAGAAGCCGCCGAAATCCACGGGATACTACGTCGGGGCGAAACGGCGTTCCATCCGGCCACTTGCAGACGAAATCGTTGCGCACATAGCCCGGCCCCAGCAGAAGCTGGTTTTCCCGCTGTTCCTGCCGAAGACGGCGGAGATAGTCCTCCATCTCGGGAATCAGCGGCAGGGTACGGCGGCTCTTCTGGTTTTTGGTGCGCGCCTTTTCCACCACGACTTTGGACTGCACCACCGTGTTCTGGATATGGAGGCGCCCCTCCTCAAAGTCCACCGCCGCCCATTTCAGCCCCAGCACCTCGGAGCGACGCAGGCCGTAGAACAGGGTCAGCAGAATGACCGGCTCGAATGGTTCGCCCCGTATTGCCTCGATGAGTGCCGCGGCCTGTTCCGCGTTGTAGTAGCTTCCGACGTACCGCTGTACCTTGGGCAGGGTCACCCGTTCCGCCGGGTTGTAGGGGATGAGATTCTTGCGCACGGCGTCTTTGAGCGCGCTGTGGATAACGACGTGGTGCTTTTTGACCGTGTTGGCGGATAGCCCGCCCCTTCCGTCCAGCCGCCCGTTCTTCACCATGGCGTTGTAATACCGCTGCAGCATCTGCGGCGTCAGGCCCATGAGCGTGACCTTCAGCGGCTCGAAATAGGGCAGAATATGCCGCTCGGCAAACACCTTGTAGGAATCCCATGTGGAGCGTTCCACCGCGTACTGCATCTGCTCCAGCCACTGCCGCAGCCAGTCCGCAAACAGCACGTCTCGGGCATAGGCCACCTGGCTGTCCTCGTATTGTTTCAGCAGGTCCCGGAATGCTTTTTGCGCTTCCCGCTTTTTCACCCTGTCCACCCGGAGCTTCAGGCTGATCCATTTGGGATGCGGCTTGCCGGCATCGTCCGGAATGTTGAGCACGGCGTAGTAGATGTTTCCTTTTATTTGAAGGCTTCCTGTCATGTTCTCCTCCTTCCTGCGGAAGCCCATCACTTACTAGCAGTATAGCACAGTGAGGGTCAGTCGGCAATTTTCCCGTCCAGAAACCGCACAATCTCACTCTTGGGAATCCGGTAGCGGTTTCCTACCTTAACACAGCGGATTTTTCCCTCACGCACCAACTCATACGCCATGTTTTTGCTGATGCGCAGGATGGTGCAGACCTCTTTGACGGTGAGGACGTCGCCGTACTCGTCAAGCATCGCCGTCACCGCCGTTCCAGTAGCTGTCCGGCTTGCTTTCCCAGCCAGTCAGATAAATCTGTGTGATCTCTGCCCGTTCATGCCCCAGCCAGCGGGACACCTGCAGACAGGCTTCATGCGGCGTTTTCCCTTCACGGGTAAGCCGGCGATACCAGTCTGCCGCGCAGGTATGCCGCAGGCCGTGGAAGGTCATGGGCCGCTCCGAACCTTCGTCCTTGACGGCATCCCGAGGCCGCCGTATAAAGGCCTCCAGTTCATGGATAACGCTGTGGGTGTCCCGACCGGCCGGAACAAACAGCTTGTGCCCCGGCGGCGTGATTTTCAGCAGTGCGGCCAGCTCGATGCGGATGGTTTCGTTGATG
>CALWMQ010000207.1 GCA_944382025.1 uncultured Clostridia bacterium
TTTTTTCGGGATTTCCAATATCTTAACTATTGGGGCCGTATTCCCAAGGCACTCCAAAATAACGGGGCGCGGATCTTTTACGGCAACCATCAGTCGGCGTCCTCGGTGGCCGACAGTGCCAAAGAACTGACCGCCCGTATTCAGGATATTGTCCGCCAGACCGGCTGCGGAAAGTTGAACATCATCGCCCATTCCAAGGGAGGACTGGATTGCCGCTGGGCTGTCAGTCAATGCGGCGCCGCTCCTTATGTGGCCTCTCTGACCACCATCAATACCCCCCACCGAGGTTGTGAATTCGCAGATTATCTTTTGGAAAAGATCCCCCAAAAGATCCAGCGGCAGATTGCGGGAGCATATAATGGAACATTGAAAAGGCTGGGAGACAGTAACCCGGATTTTTTGGCGGCGGTGTATGATCTCACCTCCAGATGCTGTTATACCTTCAATGAGATCATCGAGGAGTCCCCCCATACTGACGGTATTTTTTGTCAAAGCGTGGGTTCCAAGCTGAACTGTGCCGTCAGCGGTAAATTCCCCCTAAATTTCACATATCCCCTGGTCAAATATTTTGACGGTCCAAACGATGGTCTGGTATCGGAAAAATCTTTTTTCTGGGGAGAACGCTATCAGCTCCTGACAGTGCCGGGAAAACGGGGGATTTCCCACGGAGATATGATCGATCTGAACCGGGAGAACATTCCCGGGTTTGATGTGCGGGAATTTTATGTGCAGCTGGTGGCGGATCTGAAACAGCGGGGCTTGTGATGCTCCGGAGGCAGTGACACCCAGAGGTTGCCTTATTTAGCGCGCATGCCCCATTTTAGTTAGGGAGGATAGCAGTACTGCCCTCTGGAACCAACACAACTACCTTTATGTTGGAAAGAATTGGTGGGGGCGTGGAAAAGAAGCCTGCGGAGAAACCCGTGGTGTTGAGACCGCCTATTTCCATCCCCATGCATAAAGTTTTCGCCCGCCTTTTTCAAAAGGCGGTGGGGTCGAGGGGCAAAGCCCCCGTTATCCCCCAAAAATCACAACAAAGGCGTACAATATCCCGTCGGGACGTTGTACGCCTTTGCTGTGCAGGCTCGAAAGCTATGTCCGCAGCTTCATCAGATCTGTCAGTTTCAGCCGTCGGCCGTAATGGAGGACCGAAGCGGAATAAATACGGATAGACAGGCTCGCAATCAGGACGATGGCAGCCACCAGCAGAAGCAGCGACAGGGCGATATCCCCGGCCGGTACCGCTTCGTTGAGCAGGCGGAAGGGCATAATAAACGGGGAAGTGAAGGGAATATAGGTAACAACGCGCTTGAAGCTATCGCCGGGAATCAGGATGGTCATATAGGCGGCGTAGAAAGAAACCGCGGTAATCAGGACAGTGGGCATCATGGCAGCGTTGAGATCCTCGGTACGGCTGACAGTAGCGCCGCACACCGAATTGAGCATAGCGTACAGGGCATAGCCCAAGAGGAAATAGAGCAGTACCAGTAAGGCAGAGACAGGAGTAAAGGCAGTCAGGGCCAGGGGCATCCCGCCGATAGTGAAGCCATCGGGAACCAGGAGGGCGAATCCCAGGCCGCCTGTGACCAGGAACAAGGACAGCTGTAAGAGTCCTAAAGCCCCCATGGCCAGACATTTCCCCAGAAGAATACGGGAAGGTTTGGCGGAGACAACAAGGGTTTCCATAACCCGGCTGGTTTTTTCCGAGGCTACCGACATGGCTACCCCGTACCCATAATAGTTCACCGCGAAGAAAATCACCATAGTGAGCAGGATGCCCACCACATATCCGGACAGATCCATCCGCCCCAGCATAACGGATTGGGCGGCCATAGGGGCTAGAATGGCCTGTGCGGTTTGTTCCGGCAGTCCGGATTGGGCCAGCAGCTGGCATATATAGACCTCCTTTAGTACCCTGGCCACGTCTCCGGATGGAATACCGCTCATGAAATCATGGGTATATACCGTCAATTGAGGCACCGGGGTACCGGGCAGGATTTCCACGGCCGACACCGTCTTATCCTGTTCCACCCGTGCCTTAGCGTCCTCCAGCCTGGCGGCATCCGCAGGCTGGAAGTCAATCTGGGGATAGGCGGCGGCCAGGGCCTCCACCGCTCCGGGAATAACCCCCTGTTCATCCGCCACAAAGCACAGGCCGGTTTTAGCGGTATCGGATGGGGAAGGCTCTTCCCCGGGGGAATCCATCCCACCCAGCAGCCCCGGCAGGGCGCAGGCGATCAGAATAACCACCAGAACCACAACAGTGGTAATGATAAAGGCCTTTTTGCGAAGGCCATCCCGCAAAGTAAAGCAAAATACTGTCCATATATCTTTCATGGAAAACCACCTCTGTCTACTTGGATGGCCGGCCAGGCACGGAGGATCAGGCGGGGAGATATGGTAGGAGCTATGGGCCTGAGGGGGCAGCCGGCCTTTGCAAGGAAAGGTCTCAGGCCGTGGCACCGACCTTCTCAATAAAGATCTCATGCAGAGAAGGCTCCCGGATTTCAAAACGCTCCGGGAAGATACGGCGGGAGACCAGATCCTCCAAGAAGGCTTGGGCGGAGGCGTCTCCGTCTATTTTAAATTCATAGCCCCCGGCAGTTTGTTCCAGCAGGCGCAGTCCATGGGATTCCGCCAGTGACAGAATATCCGCCCCGCAGCCTACGGAGAGATTGGTATGCCCATATCCAGCCTTGATCTGACGCAGGTTTCCCTGCAGCACGGTTTTCCCCCGGTTGAGGATGACCAGATCCCGGCAATATTCCTCTACCGTGGCCATTTGATGGCTGGACATCACAATATATTTCCCCGCCTGGATC
>CALWMQ010000208.1 GCA_944382025.1 uncultured Clostridia bacterium
CGGTTTCCCACAGCGGAATGGATAGCATAAGCGAAGTCGATCACTGTAGCCCCTACCGGCAGGGTGATCACTTCCCCTTTAGGAGTAAACACAAACACATCATCAGAGGACAGGTCGGTCTTGATAGACCGGACGATATCCTCGGCGTCATCCACATCCTTCTGGTTCTCTATGAACTGGCGCACCCATGCCAGTCTTTCTTCCAACTTATCCTTTTTCTGGAGCCCCAGCTTATACTTCCAGTGGGCGGCAATCCCGTATTCCGCCGTATAATGCATCTCCCAGGTACGGATCTGCACCTCAAAGGGGATCTTCTCCTTACTGATAACCGTGGTATGCAGCGATTGGTACATATTGCTTTTAGGGGTGGAGATATAATCCTTGATCCGGTTGGGCAGAGGCCGGAACATGTCATGGATAATTCCCAGGACATTATAGCAGTCATTAATCGTATCAACGATCACCCGTACCGCGTATACATCATAGATTTCCTCGAAATCCTTCCCCTGCATATACATCTTCCGGTAGATCCCTGTAATGCTTTTGATCCGGCCGGACACATAGGTCTTCATATCGAATTCCGCCAGCCGCCCTTTTATCCGTTCCTGGATGCTGAGGAGGAACGCGTTGCGTTCCCCTTCCCTTAAGGCTAGGGCATCCTCTATCTCCTTATAGGCCACCGGATCCAGAATCCGCAGGGAAATATCTTCCAGCTCCTCCTTCACCGCCCGGATACCCAGGCGATGCGCCAGCGGAGCGTAAATATCCATGGTCTCTTTGGCTTTGTCCCGCCGTTTCTGCTCGTCCCATCCCCCGCTGGTACGCATATTATGCAGCCGGTCCGCCAGCTTGATGATAATCACCCGGATGTCCTGGGACATGGCCAACAGCATCTTCCGTACATTCTCCGCCTGCTGTTCCTCCCGGGACGAAAAGGGAATCTTAGCGATCTTGGTTACCCCGTCTACCAGGGCGGCTACGTCCTCCCCGAACTGTTTGCGTACATCCCCTAATTCTACCGGTGTATCCTCCACCACATCGTGCAGTATGGCGGCTACAATGGTTTCCGAATCCATCCCCAGTTCCACCAGGATACAGGCCACCCGCAGAGGATGGCACACATATTCCTCTCCTGAGGATCGATGCTGTCCGTCATGGGCCTGGCAGGCAAAGGATATCGCCCGGTCTATGACTCCCAGGTCATAGGGCTTCTCACTTTTTATGATCAGCTTTTTCAGCTCTACAATAACATCTTCCTTTTGAATCATCCTGTTTCTTCCTCCCTGCAAGACGGATGCTCCGTCCCGGACACAGCCCACCGGGCTTATCCCGGCAGGTCCTGGAAATACCCCATCATGGGTGTAGCACTCAGATCCGCTTTTCCTTTGGCGGGTTTCCGCTTCAAAAGCAGGATATCCCCTTGGTCCTCCGCCTCAATGAGTTCCGCCTGCCGCAGCACCTCCGCCGCCAGACGTACCCTGGCATACGCGCCTGTGGTCCCGGCCTCATGGGCCAGCTGTTCCAGTGTCCCGGCCCAGCCGTTTTGCGGGCTCACCAAGCGGTACACCTTGGCGGCCAGCTCCCGGTCAGGCTGAAGAGCCATGTCCTGTGCCGTCAGTTCCCTGCGAACCGCCCGGTCGTAATCCCGAAGCCCCGCCAGTACCTCATCCTGCCTGGTGGAGGCATACCGAATATCTTTTACAATAACAGATACGCTGACCGCTCCCTTGTATTCATTCCTATCCAGCGTAACCGCCAAATTCAGCACGTCCCCGGGAATAAAGCGGAATTCCTCAGGAGTTGTACTGAACTTCATCGCCGTAATGTGGGCGCCGTCTCGTGACAGGGCCAGCCGCAGATGCCGGCCCCCGCCTACTGGAGTGATCCCTTCCAGCTGCATCTGGAACAGCCCGAATACCGGTGACGCGTTGCCAGCCCCATATGGCTCCAGGGCCGACAGGCTGGCCAACAGTTTTACGGACAGCTGTCCGGGGCGCAGCTTGCAGTACAGTACCATCTCCGGCACCGGCATAGCAGGCAGAGCGGCCGCATAAGCATTGATCCGCTCCCGAAAAGCATCGATTTGAGCGGTTTCCAGCGTCACGCCCGCGGCCAGCTCATGGCCGCCAAATCCCTGCAGACACTCCTTACAAGCGGCAACCGCCTGAAACAGGGAAAAGCCTTTGACGCTCCTTCCGGAGCCCTTGGCCGTTTCCCCATCCACCGACAGGACAATGCTGGGCTTCCCATACCGCTCGGTCAGCCGTGCGGCGATAATCCCGACTACCCCGTGGTGCCATCCGTCCCCGGCTACCACCAGCACCCGGTCTGACAAACGTTCCGGGGACCGCCGCAGGCCTTCCAGCACCTGTTCCAGGATCCTTGTCTCTGTTTCCTGCCGCTCCGCGTTCAGTTTTTGGATTTCCGCCGCTAGAGCTGACGCTTCTTCCATATTTTCACTCAGCAGGAGTTGGGCGGCCTTGTCCGGACTCCCCATTCGCCCGGCGGCATTGATACGGGGCGCCAGCGCGAATACCGTCATAGTAGAGGTATGGACTTTCCCAGCGGTTCCAGCTGCCTCTTTCAGGCGGTCCAGCCCCAAACGGCCGCCCCGGTTGATCTTTTCCAGACCCCGCCGAACCAGTACCCGGTTATCCCCCCTCAGGGGCATGACATCCGCCAAGGTGCCCAATGCCACCAGATCCGCATACTGTTCAAACGCCCAGTCCACATCCTCCTCTAAAGCGCACACCAGCCAAAACGCCATTCCCACACCGGCGTAGTCCTTGAATTCGCTGGGGCAGTCCTGCCGGTGAGGGTCTACCACTGCCACTGCCCCGGGAAGCTGGTCCTGAGGCTGGTGATGATCGGTCACCACCACATCAATCCCTTTTTCAGCCGCATAGGCCACCTCGTCCAACGCCGCAATACCGTTATCCACGGTAATAATCAACTGAGCCCCCGCTTCGGATACCCGGTCAATGGATTCCCGGTGAAGACCATATCCTTCCCCTTCCCGCTGAGGAATATAATATAGGACGTTAGCGCCCTTATCCCGCAGATAGGAATACAGCAGTGCGGTCGCAGTCACCCCATCAGCGTCATAATCCCCATATACCATAATGGTTTCTCCGCGATCCATTGCCTGGCGTATCCGATCCGCCGCTTTATCCATGTCAATGAACCCTAAAGGGTCCGCCGTCAGTTCGGAAGCGGTTAAGAACTCCATGGCGGTCTCCACTTCGCAGATTCCCCGGGTAGTCAGCATCAAAGCCAAAAACGGGTCCAACCCGCATTCTTCCGCCAACATAGCCGCGCTTTCCTTATCCAGCGGCGGCAAAACCCAACGTCGAAAGCTCATAACCGTCCCCC
>CALWMQ010000209.1 GCA_944382025.1 uncultured Clostridia bacterium
TGACCGGCGGAAACAAGGAAGCCGCTAAGAAGGTGGGCGAGCTGGTCGCCAAACGTGCTCTGGAAAAAGGCATCGAGAATGTCGTCTTTGACCGGGGCGGCTATATTTACCACGGCCGCGTTCAGGAGTTGGCCGAAGGCGCCCGTGAGGGCGGCCTCAAGTTCTAAGGAAAAGGAGGAAGTACTTTGGCCAGAATTGACGCAACAAGCAATACCACTGAGATGAAAGAGCATATCGTTGCCATTAACCGTGTCAGCAAGACCGTAAAGGGCGGCCGGATTTTCAAATTCGCCGCGCTGGTCGTGGTGGGCGACGGCAACGGTACCGTAGGCTTCGGCCTGGGTAAGGCCGGCGAGGTTCCGGACGCTATCCGGAAGGGTATCGAGGATGCGAAAAAGCACCTGATCAAGGTTTCCCTGAAGGGCTCTACCATTCCTCATGAAGTGATGGGCACCTTCGGAGCCGGCCGCGTACTGATGAAGCCCGCCGCTCCCGGTACCGGCGTTATCGCCGGCGGCGCTGTGCGTGCCGTCGTGGAAGCCGCCGGTATTAAGGATATTCGTACCAAGTCTCTCCGTTCCAATAATCCCTGCAACGTGGTCAGCGCCGCGATGAACGGCCTGATGCAGCTGCGTACGGCTGATGAAGCCGCCGCTGTCCGGGGTAAGACCGCAAAAGAAATTTTGGGCTGATTTTCGGCCGGATTACGGAAGGGATGGTACAAATGGCTAAAAAGGCGAAAGAAAACGTCCTGCAGATCAAGCTGGTTCGCAGCCTGATCGGCTGTAAAAAGGATCAGATCGCCACCGCCAATTCCTTGGGCCTGCGCAAGGTTGGAGATGTAGTGAGCCAGCCTGTGAACGCCGCAACCCAGGGCAAGGTGGCAAAGATCGTCCACCTCGTCGAGGTAACCGAAGCGTAAGAGCAAATTCCAGCAAGGAGGTGCGAAGTAAAATGAAGCTTCAAGAGCTTTCTCCGGCTCCCGGCTCGGTCCGGGAGGTCAAGAGAATCGGCAGAGGCCATGGCTCCGGCCAGGGCAAAACCGCGGGTAAAGGCCATAAAGGCCAAAAGGCCCGTGCTGGCCGCGGAATGCGGCCCGGGTTTGAGGGCGGCCAGATGCCTCTGCAGAGACGGGTCCCCAAAAGAGGATTTGTCAATGTGTTCGCCACCAAATACGCCCAGATCAATGTGGCAGCCCTCAACAAGTTTGAGGACGGCGCTACAGTGGATCTGGACGCCATGAAGGTGGCCGGATTGGTGAAAAAGGCCTATGACGGCGTGAAGGTGCTGGGCAATGGCGCTATCACTAAGAAACTCACTGTAAAGGCAGCAGCCTATTCTGAAGCAGCCAAGGCTAAAATCGAGGCGGCTGGCGGAAAGGCTGAGGTGATCTGACATGTTCCAGACCCTGCGCAACGCATGGAAGATTGTCGACCTCCGCAAAAAGATCTTTTATACCCTGTTTATTATTCTGATCTTCCGCATCGGTTCCGCTATTACGGTGCCCTTTGTGGATGCAGAGGTGCTGGCCAACGCCATTAACAACACCACGTCCCTGGCCGGTACCAACTACATGGATTTCCTGATGATGATGTCAGGCGGCGGATTCTCCGACGCCAGCATCTTCGCTCTGTCCATTACCCCCTACATCAACGCCAGCATTATTATCCAGCTGCTGACCGTAGCCCTGCCCCCCCTGGAGCGTATGGCCAAGGACGGCGAGGCTGGGCGGAAAAAGCTGGGGCAGATTACTCGGTATGTCACCGTGGGATTGGGCTTGCTGCTGGGTATCGCCTATTACTTCATGGTGCGCAACAAGTACAACGCCCTGGTCAGCGAGGCGAAATCCGGCTTCGGTATGTGGTTCGCCGCGATTGTGATGATCCTGGTATTCACCGCCGGTTCGGCACTGATGATGTGGCTGGGTGAGCAGATCAACGAAAAAGGGATCGGGAATGGTATCTCAATCCTGCTGTTCGCCGGTATCCTGTCCCGGATCCCCTCGGGTATCCGGACCCTGTGGGCCTACTTCTATGACCTGGGTATCACCGGCGGGCAGAGCAAGTATATTGTACTGACCCCTATTGTTATCGTCATCTTCCTGGCCATGATCGCGTTTATCGTATTCATGAACGATTCCGAACGGCGGATCCCGGTCCAGTACGCGAAACGGGTAGTGGGACGCAAAATGTACGGCGGCCAGAACACCTATATTCCAATTAAAGTGAATATGTCCGGCGTTATGCCCATCATCCTGGCCTCCTCCATCGTGTCCCTGCCCTCTATTATCGCCACTTTCTTCAATCTGTCTACGGATAACTGGTTCTTCAGCGCTTTCCGTCAGGATAGCTGGATCTATATTATCCTGTATTTCCTGTTTATCATCGGCTTCGCCTTCTTCTATGTCACCATCCAGTATAATCCGCTGGAGATGTCCAATAATCTCCGTAAGAATTCCGGCGCGATCCCGGGCTATCGCCCCGGTAAGCCCACCACGGATTATATTAAACGGGTGCTGAACAAGGTGACCCTGATCGGGGCGCTGTTCCTGGGCGTTATCGCCCTGTTCCCCAGCCTGTTCGGGAAATTCACCCAGATTTACGGGCTGACTTTGGGCGGCACCTCCATCATGATCGTGGTAGGCGTGGCCCTGGAAACCACCCAGCAGATTCAGAGCCAGATGATGATGCGCCACTACAAAGGCTTCCTTGAGTAAACGATACCGGCCGCCGTGCCGCGGATTGCCGGTTGGCGTATGGACAGGGGACTCATTGATCCCCTGTCCATACAAAGAGGAAAAAAGAACCGCGGCATCTGTTTCGGATAAGGAGGTTTTATTCTATGAAGCTGATCCTTTTAGGCGCCCCCGGCGCCGGAAAAGGCACCCAGGCTGAGGTGATCAGCCAGCATCTCAATATTCCCACAATCTCCACGGGTAACATTATCCGTGAAGCGCTGAAAAGCGGCACGGAGATGGGGATGAAAGCCAAAGAGTATATGGATTCCGGCAAGCTGGTTCCCGATGACGTGGTTATCGGGATTATCAAGGACCGGCTGGCCCAGGACGATTGCTCCAACGGGTTTATCCTGGACGGCTTTCCCCGGACCATCCCCCAGGCCGAGGCGCTTGACCGCATGGGCATTGTCATCGATAAGGTCATCGATATCGAGGTGGCCGACGAGACCATCGCCCGGCGTGTATCGGGCCGCCGTGTCTGCCCCGCCTGCGGCGCATCCTACCATGTGGACTACAAACGTCCCGCGGTGGAAGGCGTATGCGACAAGTGCGGCGACACCCTTGTTCAGCGCAAGGATGACCATCCGGACACCGTGCGGGAACGCCTGCATGTGTATCATGAGCAGACCGAGCCGCTGAAAAGCTATTACGCGGCCCAGGGTAAGCTGACTATCGTGGAAGGACAGGAAGAAGTGGCCGATACCACCCGCCTGACCCTTGCCGCGGTTGAGGCGTAACCATGATATCCATTAAGAACAGCCGGGAGCTGACCGCTATGCGGGAAGCCTGTATTATCTCGGCAAGGGCGCTCCAGCTGGCGGGAAAAATGGTTGAGCCCGGGGTTACCACCCGGGAAATCGACCGGGAAATCCGTAAGTATATCGAAAGTACGGGCGCAACCCCGTCCTTCCTGAATTACGGCGGCTTCCCGGCCAGCGCCTGTATCTCGGTGAACAACGAAGTCATCCACGGCATACCAGGCAAACGCGTAATCAAGGCTGGCGATATCGTCAGCGTGGATGTGGGCGCGTTTTTTGAAGGCTATCACGGCGATAACGCCGCCACCTTCGGGGCGGGAGATATTTCTCCGGAAGCACAAGCCCTGATGGACGCCACCAGGGAAAGCCTCTACGAGGGCATCAAAATGGCGGTGCCGGGCAACCGGATCGGCGATATCGGCGCGGCGATCCAGCGGTATGTCGAGGTGCGTGGTTACTCGGTGGTACGGCAGTTTGTCGGCCACGGAGTAGGCACGAACCTGCATGAGGACCCCAGTGTCCCTAATTTCGGTACTCCCGGCCGCGGCCCACGGCTGCTTCCGGGCATGACCTTAGCCATTGAACCCATGATCAACGCCGGCGGATATGAAGTGTCCATCCTCAAGGATGAGTGGACCACCGTCACCAAAGACGGAAGCCTGTCGGCACACTTTGAGCATACCGTCGCCATTACCCAGGATGGGCCTGTGATCCTGACCCGCCCATAAACGGCCGGATCCGAACCGAAAGGGTGTGGAAGACAATGCTCAGACGCGGAAGCGCGGTGATTTCCCTGGCAGGGAAAGATAAGGGTTCCCTGCTCACGGTGCTGGGCACCGAGGGACAGACGGCGTTGGTGGCTGACGGGCGAAAACGCCCGCTGCAGTCCCCTAAACGCAAAAACCTCCGGCATCTGGAGGACACCGGCGCTGTTTTAGCAGACCAGTCAATGGCAACCAACCGTGAAATCCGGCGGGCATTGAGCCGGCTTGCGGAAAACACTGTTTCCGGAAAGCCGCTGCCGCCCGGAGAACCGTGATCACAAGAGGGAGGTACAAACATGTCCAAAGCGGACGTTATCGAACTGGAAGGTACCGTGGTAGAAGCTCTGCCCAACGCCACGTTCCAGGTGGAGCTGGCTAACGGCCATCAGATTCTGGCCCATATTTCCGGTAAGCTGCGGATGAATTTCATCCGGATCCTGCCGGGGGACAAGGTGACGGTGGAAATGTCCCCGTACGACCTGACCAAAGGCCGGATTACCTGGCGGACCAAATAATAACTCAGAATAAGGCAATACGCGCCGCGGGAGGCGCGTGATGAGGAAGCGGCCCGGGAAACCAATAGGTTGTCCCCGGACGGCAATCGCGAAAGGATGGTCATTTTATGAAAGTCAGACCTTCTGTAAAGAAAATCTGCGAAAAATGCAAGATCATCAAGCGCAAAGGCCGCATCATGGTGATTTGCGAGAACCCTAAGCACAAACAGCGCCAGGGCTGATCAGGGCGCGTTCAATCGAAAGGAAGGATTGTAATTATGGCACGTATAGCTGGTGTTGACCTGCCCAGAGACAAGCGCGTGGAAATCGGCCTGACGTACATTTTCGGCATCGGCCGGAAAACCGCCGATGATATCCTAGCCGCTACGGGCGTCAATCCCGACACCCGGGTGCGGGACCTGACCGAGGACGATGTGTCCAAACTGCGTGAGTATATTGACCATAACTGCACGGTGGAAGGCGATCTGCGCCGGGATGTGGCGTTTGATATCAAGCGCCTGATCGAAATCGGCAGTTACCGCGGTGTGCGCCACCGCAAGGGCTTGCCCGTACGGGGCCAGCGTTCCAAGACCAATGCCAGAACCCGGAAGGGCCCGAAGAAGACCATCGCCAACAAGAAGAAGTAAGCAGGAGGGATAAGAATGGCTGCTGCAAAAACTACTGCGCGCAAGGGTGCCACTACCCGCCGCCGCAAGGAACGCAAGAATATCGAGCGTGGCGCCGCGCATATCCAGTCCACGTTCAACAATACAATCGTTACCATCACCGATACCCAGGGCAATGCCCTGTCCTGGGCCAGCGCCGGCGAGCTGGGATTCCGGGGTTCCCGGAAATCCACCCCCTTCGCCGCCCAGACGGCGGCTGAAACAGCGGCCGCGGCTGCTATGGAGCATGGCCTGAAGACCGTGGAAGTGTATGTAAAGGGCCCCGGCGCGGGACGTGAGGCCGCTATCCGCGCCCTGCAGACCGCCGGTCTGGAGGTCACCATGATTAAAGACGTGACCCCCATTCCCCACAACGGATGCCGTCCTCCCAAAAGAAGACGCGTATAATCGAAATCAGGAGGTGCAACCAACATGGCTAGATATACCGGTGCGGTGTACAGACTCTGCCGCCGTGAAGGTCAGAAACTGTTTTTGAAAGGCGAACGCTGCTATACCGGCAAATGCGCTGTTGCCCGCCGTTCCTATGCCCCCGGCCAGCACGGCCAGGCCCGGAACAGAAAGGCTTCTGAATATGGCTTGCAGCTGCGTACCAAACAGTACGCGAAACGCTATTACGGCGTTCTGGAGAGCCAGTTCCGCCACTATTTTGAGATGGCAACGAAAATGCAGGGCGTAACCGGTGAAAACCTGCTGCGTTTGCTGGAATTCCGTCTGGACAATGTGGTGTACCGTCTGGGCTTCGCCAGTTCCCGTGCGGAAGCCCGCCAGATGGTTACCCAGGGCCATTTCACCGTGGATGGCCGGAAAGTGAATATCCCGTCCTATCTGGTGAAGGTGGGCCAGACGATTGCTGTGAAAGAGTCCAGCCGGTCGCTGGAAAAGATCAAGGCAATCGTGGAGGCCAACAGCTCCCGGGTAGTGCCCAAATGGTTGGAGGTCAACCGGGAGAACATGGAAGCCAAAGTGGCGGCTGTGCCCGCACGGGAGGATATCGATCTGCCCATCGAAGAAACCCTCATCGTCGAGTTGTACTCGAAATAACGCTATGGATTTACCGACACTTATTATCGGACGTCTGCTCCGGAAACTGTTTCCGGAAGCGGGTTATTCCGTTTCTTCAAGGAGGGTTTTGAATGATAGAGATTGAGAAGCCCAGAATCGAAGCCCTGGATCTGGCCGCCAACGGCATCTACGGGAAATTTGTCGTGGAGCCGTTGGAACGGGGCTATGGCACTACCCTGGGGAACAGCCTGCGTCGTGTACTGCTGTCCTCCCTGCCAGGAGTGGCCGTAACTTCGGTGAAGATCGACGGTATCCTCCACGAGTTTTCCACCATCGAAGGCGTGAAGGAGGATGTGACCGAAATCATCCTCAATATCAAGAGCCTGGTGGTCAAGATCAACGGCGATGGGCCTAAAGTGGTCTATATTGAGGCGGAGGGCCCCGGCGAAGTAACCGCCGGATCCATCAAATGCGACAGCGAAGTGGAAATTCTGGAGCCCGATATGCATATCGCCACCCTGGGGGACGGCGCCAAGCTGTATATGGAAATCACCTTGGATAAGGGCCGCGGCTATGTCCCCGCGGAGAGAAATAAACAGCAGATGCAGCCGGTGATCGGGGTCATCCCGGTGGACTCCATTTATACCCCGGTGGTGAAGGTGAACTACACGGTGGAAAACACCCGTGTAGGCCAGATTACCGACTATGACAAGCTGACCCTTGAGGTTTGGACCAACGGTACTATCTCCGCTAAGGAGGCCGTTTCCCTGGGCGCTAAGGTGCTGACCGAGCACCTGAACCTGTTTGTGGATCTGTCCGGCGAAGCCTATGCCGGGGATTCCATTATGGTGGAAAAGGACGACAAGGGCAAGGAGAAGGTTCTGGAGATGACCATCGAGGAACTGGATCTGTCGGTACGGTCCTTCAACTGCCTGAAACGCGCCGGTATCAATACTGTGGAGGATTTGATCAGTAAATCCGAAGAGGATATGATGAAGGTGCGCAACCTGGGCCGTAAATCCCTGGAAGAAGTCATTAACAAATTGGCGTCGCTGGGCTTCAGCCTGTACGACGAAGAGGAATAAAGGCTGGCGGCGGTTGCCGCGCCTACGGGCGTCTTGGATGCCCGGCCTCATAAGATGGAAAAGGAGTGAATTCACATGCCCGGAACCAGAAAGCTCGGCAGACCCACTGCTTCCCGTATGGCCATGCTCAGAGCCATGGTGACCTTCCTGCTTGAGAAGGGCCGGATTGAAACCACCGTCACCCGCGCCAAAGAGGTGCGCTCCATGGCGGAGAAAATGATCACCATTGCCAAGAATCCTACCCTGGCCAATAAGCGGCTGGTGTTCTCCTTTGTCACCAAGGAGAGCGTGGCAAAGAAGCTGTTTGATGAAAGCGCCCCCGAATACGCGGAGCGCAACGGCGGCTATGTCCGGATCATTAAGACCGGCGCCCGCCGCGGTGACGCCGCTGAAATGGCGATCATTGAACTGGTTAAATAAAGGTGGCTGTCAACAGTCACAGGCACGCTTGATCATAAGCGATGCCCAACCGGTGAAAAAGCCCGTTGTTCCGCTCAAAAGGAACAACGGGCTTTTTGGCGTCCAGGGCCGGTTCAGCTGGAGCGCGGCGCCCAGCGGATATGCTTTCCAGTCCGCCGGCTAAAGATATCCGTGTTCCCATACATGGTCTTTCCCGCCAAAGAATGCTCCTTTTGCAGGGAGGCAAAGGAGGGCGGTAGGCAGAGAACCGGCAGGTTCTGAATATATTCCCTTTTTTCCAAATCTTCTTATGGTATTACCAGTGGGGGTTCAGTATAATGAGGGAAACGATAGGCAAAAGATCAAGGGGGCGTCCATATGAAGCTGGGTTTAGGTATTGATACCGGCGGTACCTATACCGACGCGGTCATCTATGATTTTGAGGGGCAGCGGGTGATGGCATCCGGCAAATCTCCTACTACCAAAGAGGATCTGGCGATAGGAATTGGCCGGGTTCTGGATAAGCTGCCGAAGGAATGGCTGGGCCAGGTGGAATTTCTCTCCCTGTCCACTACGCTGGCCACCAATGCCTGTGTGGAGGACAAAGGAGGCCGGGCTAAGCTGATTTTCATCGGCGCTGACCGGAAGGTAGTCGCGGATACAGGTATGGGCTATGGCCTGCCGCCGGCGGAAGAGCTGTATTTTTTAGATGCCGATATCCGGATGGACGGAACGGTGGATCAGCAGCCTGATTGGGAGAGCTTTGCCGGAGATATGCGGGAGTTTCTGGAGGGCGCCGATGCCGCGGCCGTGGTGGCTTACCAGGGGATCCGGAATCCTTCCCTGGAACAGGCGGCGCGGGAGTTACTGCGGGAACGGTTTAACATCCCTACCGTATGCGGATATGAACTGTTCTGGCAGCCCAACTACATCAAACGGGGGGCGGGGACACTGCTGAACGCCCGGCTGCTGCCGGTGATCCAGGAGTTTCTGGGGGCAGTGCGCCGCAACATGGCTGGGAAGGATCTTCCCATGGTGATTGTGCGCAGCGATGGCACCCTGATGTCGGAATCCTTCTCCAGGCAGCGGCCGGTGGAAACGGTTCTGTGCGGCCCGGCCGCCAGCGTGATGGGAGGGGTGCGGCTGTCGGGAAGCCCTGACAGTCTGATTGTGGATATGGGGGGAACCACTACCGATATTGCGCTGGTGAGGAATGGGCAGCCGGTGACCGCGGATGGGGTTACGGTAGGAAAGTGGAGTACCTTTGTCCAATCGGTGTATATCCATATGTTTGGCCTGGGCGGGGACAGCCAGATCCGGCTCAGCAAGGAGGCGGGGCTGTCCATAGGCCCCCGGCGGGTACTGCCGCTGTGCGCGGCGGCGGCCCGATGGGAGACAGTACGGTCTGATCTGGAGGATCTGGCCGCCGACCGCCGGACCACCCATCACCCGGTTTACGAATTTTTGTATCTTCTGCGGCCTCTGGAGGACACCCTGAATCGGCTAAAGAAAGGGGAGTTTTCAGCCCGGGATGAAGCGGTCTGTCGGGCCTTGGGACAGGGCCCTATGCGGATGGATCGCCTGGCGGAACAGGTATCGGTAGACTTATACGCCCTGGATACCGGTCGGCTGGAGTCGGAAGGGCTGGTTATGCGCTGCGGCATGACGCCGACGGATATTATGCATGTACGGGGGGATTTCAATTCTTTTGACCGACGTGCTTCCCAAGCGGGGGCCGCTTATATGGCTTCCTGCCTGGGGATTTCAACGGAGGAGCTGTGTGCCAGGGTATACGACCAGGTGGAGAAAACCCTGTACCTGCATCTGCTGAGAACCCTTCTGGAGAATCAGGATCCCTATTATCGTAAGGATTGGGGACCGGATTTACAGCGTCTGCTGGAAGACAGCTGGAACCGGCGGGGAGAGACAGCACCGC
>CALWMQ010000210.1 GCA_944382025.1 uncultured Clostridia bacterium
CTAAAAGGTTTTCTGCCGTTTCTGCTGATATTAGGCGTGACCTGTGCTCTGGTGTTCCGGGAACCCCATCTTTCTGGTACGCTGCTGCTGCTGGCTATCGGGCTGGTACTGATGTATGTGGGAGGCACCCGGCTGATTTACCTGCTGGTAACTATCGGCGGCGGCGGCGCGGCGGCAGCTTTCCTGATTTTTGTGAAAGGCTACGAGAAAGAACGGATTGATGTTTGGCTGGATCCCTTCGCCGTGTTTACCGCGGGTTCAGAGGGGAAGGACATGGCCTGGCAGACGGTTCAATCCCTCTATGCTATCGGTTCGGGCGGCCTGATGGGCCAGGGCTTGGGAAATTCCAGGCAAAAGCACCTGTTCCTCCCGGAACCCCAGAACGATTTTATCTTCGCCATCGTGTGTGAGGAACTGGGCTTCATCGGCGCTGTGATGATTATTATTTTGTTTGCCCTGCTGGTATGGCGTGGATTTATGATCGGCATGCGGGCTCCGGACAAATTCGGATCCATGCTGGCTATCGGGCTGACCGCCCAGGTCGGTATCCAGGTGGTGTTTAATATGGCCGTGGTTACCAACACCATTCCCAATACCGGCATCAGCCTGCCGTTTTTCAGTTACGGCGGTACTTCATTGGTGATGCTGCTGGCACAGATGGGGATTGTCCTGGGTGTGTCCAGGCACATGAAACGAAGTGATTCCGGTTAAAAAAGGGAGGGCAATGCCCGCCCTTTTTTTGAGGATACGGGAGTGGGGACAGGAGCGGATGTCGTTAAGTCGTTTGTGACCGTTCGTCCTGTACCGCCCTGTGCCGCAGGCAAAAGAAATGGGGCCTGAACATAAGCACTGGGACCGCCGGTTTTCCTTACATCAGGAGGGAAGCCTGCCCCATCCCCTGGGCGGGGGTGTAACGACAGGGGCAGGCTTTATGCGGAGAAAGCAGGCATCTGGTTTTTACCATATGGGAAAGGATAGAGAGGATATGAGAGTATTGATGACGGGAGGCGGCACGGCAGGGCATATCAATCCGGCCCTGGCCATTGCGGCCAAAATCAAGAGGGAACAGCCTGATGCGGAGATTCTGTTTGTAGGCGCCAAGGGAAAAATGGAAACCCGGCTGGTACCGGAAGCGGGCTATCCTATTCGAACGGTGGATGTCCGGGGGTTCCAGCGCCGGTTGTCGTTGAAAAATGTGGGGCGGAACATTTCGGCGGCCATCCACGCTGTCACCGCGGGAGCGACCTGTTCCAAAATACTGCGGGAGTTCCAGCCGGATATTGCCATCGGTACAGGGGGATATGTGTCCGGCCCGATCCTCCGTAAGGCGGCCGGAATGGGGATTCCGGTGGTGGTTCATGAGTCCAACGCTTTACCGGGAATCACGGTGAAGATGCTGGCCAAGTACGCCAAAGCGGTGATGATTTCGGATGAGGCGGCCAGAAAGCATCTGCCTCCTCAGGCGAATGTAGTGGTTACCGGCAATCCGCTGCGGCAGGGATTTGCCTCTATGGACAGGGATACCGCCCGGAGAGAGCTGGGGGTAGATGACCGGCCGTTGGTGCTCTCCTTCGGCGGCAGCCTGGGTGCCTCCCATGTTAATGAGGCGGTCATCGGGGCGCTGCAGCGCAATCAGCAGGAAGGGTTGCCCATTCAATTTATCGTGGGTACCGGCAGGGGAGAAAACTGGGAAAAGGCCAGCCGTATTGTAAAGGAAAAGAAAATCAGGATTGACGGCATTCATATCAGGATGCGGGATTACATCGATGATATGCCCCGCTGTATGGCCGCCGCAGACCTGGTGATTTCCCGATGCGGGGCCATGACCCTCAGCGAGCTTCCCGCCATGAAGAAACCGGCTGTCCTAGTCCCCTCCCCCTATGTGGCAGAGAACCACCAGTTTTATAACGCCAAGGCCCTGGCGGACAAGGGAGCCGCCGTTTGTATAGAAGAAAAAGATTTGACAGATTCCTTGCTTTGGGATACCATTAAAGAGGTTGTTTTGTCTCCCAGCAGGCTGAACGCCATGGCGGAAGCCTCCGGGCTGGCCGCCAAATGGGACGCGGACGACCGGATTTACGACGTGATTCGACAGGTGCTTGGCCGCTGACCTTATCACCGGTTTCCGCCTGAAGGCATAGGATACCCTGTAACGGAAAAAACCGTAGGGTATCTTATTGCGAAGGGGTGGGAACCATGTCAAAGATTGTCATGGAAGGATGCCGCCGCCTCAGCGGCACGGTGACCATACACGGCGCCAAAAACAGCGCGCTGCCGCTGTTGTCAGCGGCTCTGATGGCGGATGGGGTTACGGAATTGCAGAACTGTCCGGGCCTGTCGGATGTGGAAGCCTGTGTGGCGATTCTGCGTCATCTGGGGTGCCGGGTGGAACGGGAAGGCCACCGGATTTTAGTGGATAATTCCGGATTGTGTACCAGCGATGTTCCCGACGAGCTGATGCGGGAGATGCGGTCGTCCATTGTGTTCCTGGGAGCGATCGCCTCTAAGACCGGACGGGCGGTATTGTCCTTCCCTGGGGGCTGCGAGCTGGGGCCAAGGCCCATTGACTTGCATTTGTCCGCCCTTCGCCAGCTGGGAATGGTGATTGAGGAGGAGCGGGGTAAACTGCGCTGCCGGGTTCGGGGGCGGCTGAAAGGTTGTCAGATTCCCTTGGCCTTCCCCAGCGTTGGGGCTACGGAGAACATATTGCTGGCTGCCGCTACGGCAGAAGGAACCACTACTATCCTGAACGCCGCCCGTGAACCCGAAATACAGGATCTATGCAGCTTTCTAAACAGCTGCGGGGCTAAAATCACCGGGGCTGGAGAAGGGACGATTACCGTCCAGGGGGTGGAAAGGCTGACCGCCTGCTGCCACCGGGTGATTCCTGACCGGATTGAAACCGCCACGTATATGGCGGCAGCCGCGGTAACCGGCGGTTCCCTGGTCCTCAAAGGGGTGGAGCCGAGCCATGTGGCGACCTTGTTCCCGGTTTTCGAGGAGATGGGCTGCAATGTGGCTGTTTGGCAAAATGAGCTGTTGATTACCGCGCCGACCCGGCTGCGGCGGGTTAAATCGGTGCGTACCATGCCGTATCCCGGGTTCCCTACCGATGCCCAGGCGCTGATCATGGCCATGGCCTGTGTGGCTGACGGTACCAGCGTATTTATTGAGAACATATTTGAGAACCGGTATAAACACGCTGGGGAACTGATGCGTTTGGGGGCTAAGATCAAGGTGGAAGGCCGGGTGGCCGTAGTGGAAGGGGTTCCGGTCTTATCCGGCGCCCCGGTGGAATGTACCGATCTGCGGGGAGGAGCTGCCCTGGTGCTGGCCGGTCTGGCCGCTGAGGGGGAAACCACGATCACCGCCCTGCATCATCTGGAACGGGGATATGAATCCATCGAGGATTCCCTGGCTGCCGTAGGCGCCCAGATCCGCCGGGTGGAAGAGTAAGGATATCAAATACAGGCTTGCCTACCGGGGAGGATGGCCTTCCCGGCAAGCAAACGCCGGGATGCCAGCAGAAATGGAGTTTGTATGAAACAGGATAGTCAGACCTCAGCCGGTAAACAGACCCCTAGAAAAAAACGGCGTATTGGCCGGTTTCATATAGCGATGGCTTTATTTATCGCGATTGTGGCGGTGTCTATTGCCTTGGCAGTCGTGATTATCGCGACCAACCGGTCCAAGCCTGACGCGGAACAGACCCAGAATACGGTTCTGGGGGTGAAAGCGGTGGAAGTGGTGGGGGAGACACGCTATTCCCGGGAAGCTATCGCGGGGATCAGCGGTATCCGGATTGGGCAGAGCATCTTATCGGTCAACAAACGCCAAGCCGCTGAAAATATCCAGAACGCTTTTCCTTATATCCAGACGGTGGAAGTATCCAATTCTTCTTTTGATGTCATCCAAATCGAGGTGACGGAAGCTGAGCCCATAGGGGCTATCTACAATAATGGGTACTGGGTTGTGATAGGGGAGGATGGCCGGGGGCTGGAGACGTTGCCGATTGAGAGTACCCGCCCGCCCCGGTATCTGTATTTCAAAGGGGTGTCCCCCCTGACTGACCAGTTAGGGAAAGCCATGCTGGATGACCGGACGCTGAATATTGTTACAGAGCTGATGGCCGCCTTTAAGGATGCCGGCCTGGATGGTATTGGCGTGATTGACCTAACCAGCAAGGCGGATATCCGTCTGAATTGGAAAAATCAGATTACCATTCTACTGGGGAATGATTCCAATCTCACCTATGAGGTCTGGGTGGCTGTCAGTACCCTGCCGAAGATACTGGAACAGCATGGCCAAACTGCCTGCGGGGTGATGGACATGCGGCTGTATTCCGATGCCAGCGTGTCCAATCCGATGGTGATTTTCAAACCGGATTCCCTTCAGGAGCCGGAAACAGATCCCACGACCACCGATACAGGGGAGAGTACACCAACCGATCCCCCTGTGTAAAAAGGAGCGGTCTCCTGGTGCCGCCGGTATCCCTAACGCTCCGGAGCACCTTACTCTACCCTTTTCGGGAAGGGACCGCCCTGCCGAATTTTACCAGATATTGGGGTTCGAACAGGGATAACCGAAAAATTTCTGCTATTTGTTCTGTTGAAATGAAAATTTGCGGTTGAATTTCTCAGAAGAGCATGATAAAATTGAAAAGGTATATTTTTTTGTATATTTCTGCTGTACATAGCCGGACAGCTTTGTATTTGGGAAGTAAAATGCGTGGGAGGAAGTTACATGGGCTTTCAGTTTGACAACGATTTTGTGGATGGCGTGCAGATAAAGGTTGTCGGCGTCGGCGGCGGCGGCGGCAACGCGGTCAACCGCATGGTAGTGGCCGGAATCCAGGGCGTAGAATTTGTGTCGATCAACACCGACCGGCAGGCCTTGTACCGGTCCCAGGCAACCCAGAAAATCCAGATTGGCGAAAAACTGACCCACGGTATGGGGGCAGGTGCCAATCCGGAAAAAGGGCAGCGGGCCGCCGAGGAAAGCCGGGAGGAAATTACCGCTGCGCTGAAGGGGACGGATATGGTGTTTATTACCGCTGGAATGGGCGGTGGTACCGGTACCGGTGCTGCCCCTGTGGTGGCGGAGATTGCTCGGGATCTGGGGATCCTTACTGTGGGCATTGTAACCAAACCCTTTGCCTTTGAAGGGCATAAACGCATGGAACAGGCTGAGAATGGCATTGCCGCTCTGCGGGAACATGTGGATTCTCTGGTAGTGATCCCTAACGAACGGCTGAAAATGGTTAGCGAACAGCGTATTACCCTGGCCAATGCCTTTGAGATAGCTGATGATGTGCTGCGTCAGGGTGTTCAGTCTATTTCCCAGCTTATCAAGGTGCCGGGGCTGGTCAATCTGGACTTCGCGGATGTTACCGCTGTGATGAAAGACGCTGGTTATGCCCATATGGGCCTTGGCCGTGCCGGAGGCAAAGATAAGGCCGAGGCTGCCGCTCAGGCGGCTATTGCCAGTCCCCTGCTGGAAACCACCATCGATGGTGCACGGGGTGTGATTATCAATATTACCTCTTCGCCCGATGTGGATCTGGAAGATGTGGAAACTGCCTCTTCCATGATATCCCGGGCGGCCCATCCTGACGCTACGATCATTTGGGGTGCTGCCTTTGATGAAAATATGGATGATGAGATCTGCGTGACGGTTATCGCTACCGGTTTCCTTTCCGATGGCTCCTACAAAGCCAAGGAAGCCGGCGGGACTGTGGTGGAACCTGGTCAGTCCACCAGTTCTTCTACACTGGAGGATGATGACTATACCGATATTTTGGGACTGTTCCGCAAAAAGCAGGAGTGATTCCTGAATCAAATAATGGAGCCGGACGCTTATAAGCGTCCGGCTCCATTATTTATACTATGCCTTAAGGCAGTTGAGCGCAGCGAAACAAAGAGCCACCCGCTATGCGGGTGGGCAAAAAAAGTTATACAAAAAAGCACCTTTCGAAGTACAATAAGGAAGTTCAGGCCTATTGCACAAAGAAAGGTGAAATGTATGGCAAACCA
>CALWMQ010000211.1 GCA_944382025.1 uncultured Clostridia bacterium
AATGGAAGACATCGCCGCGCAGTTACGTTAAATAGCGGCGGGCCAAATAGGCGGCGGACTTAGAAAACTCGGGAGTGTTCTTTTTATTCATTTCCCGGCTGGCGGTCTGTACCAGCAAAGAAAAATGGGGCAGGCACAAAGCGGGCTGCTCGTCAAACAGGCGGCGGAAATCCCTTTCATTTTCCCATAGGCGGCATACGGTGCTGAGCATTCGTTCCATTGCCCAGTCGACCTGACGACACACAAAGCAGGTACCGGTGGATTCTTCCGCGGATTTGGCTTGCTTTTGGGGCTTTTTCCCCAGGATCGGGGGCCCGGCAAACACATGCTTTTCCAGTTCCGCCAGATGGCTTTCCAGAATCAAGGCCACTCCCAGACGGTTCCGTTTTTTCATCATCATGCGATAGTGATCGATACAAAATCCCAGCTTGTTGGTTTCGATACGCACGTCCGGCTCCATCATAGCCGCGCCGGTAATGTATTCGGCAACCCGGTCTTCCAGAAGATTACGCATTCGGCAGATGGGACATCCGTCCCGTGGTTCGAATACCTCGCTTACCGGTATGCTGGTGATATCTTCCCGCATGTTATACATCCTTCCTTCAGTGATACAAAGTAGTAGTGATTAAAGCCCCTCTCCAAGGGCTGTCAGCCTGCCGGAAGGGGAGAAAAACCGGTGGAAGATCATGGTTTTCCGGCAGCAGACTGCCTTCTAGAGGGCAATACGGCCGCAGAAGGCGTTTTCCCGATATTTTCCGGATGGCATTATTATACCATTTGTGTTATACTGAAACAATCCCTTCAGGCGGCAAAAGATCCCTTGGTCCGTATACGATTGTCTTTAAGAAAAAGGGAATTCCATGGGTTCCAATGTTCCAACAGCACGGTGCTTGAGATGCGGGGGATAGGAGAGAAAATGATATGCTGACAGTGACAGAAGAAAACCAGTGGCTCCGGATAGAGGGGATAGGGCCGCTTGATCTGGGGCAGACCCTGGATTGCGGACAATGTTTCCGCTTTTCCCAGACGGAGGATGGGGGCTGGCAGGGGATGGCAGGAAACCGATACGGGTATTTTCGGCAGGAAGGCGGCATCCTGATGGCCAGCGGCATGGACAAGGATACATTTGATAGCTTTTGGCGTCCGTATTTGGATCTGGATCGGGATTATGAGAAACTATACCGCTCAATAGTCAGGCGGGTGGGAGGCCGTATGGGGGCCTGTGCCCGATTTGCACCCGGGATCCGGCTGCTGCGGCAGGATGCCTGGGAAACCCTGGTTTCCTTTATTGTCTCTCAAAACAACAATGTTCCCCGGATCAAAGGGATTCTCGACCGTTTATGTCGGGAATTTGGAAAGGGAATCGGGGATGCGGAAGACGGGTGGTACGCTTTTCGTGAACCGAAAGCTCTGGCCGCTTTGCGGGAAGAAGATTTAGCGGTGCTGCGCAGCGGCTGGCGCAGTAGGTATATACTGGATGCGGCCAGAAAGGTGGCGTCGGGGGAGATCTGCCTGAAGGCGGTTGCCGCTATGCCCTTGGAAGAGGCCAGGCATGAGCTTCAGAAAATACAGGGCGTAGGACCCAAGGTAGCGGAATGCGTGCTGCTGTTTGGAATGGGAAGGCTGGAAGCTTTCCCGTTAGATGTGTGGATGAAACGTGCCCTGAAAGTGCTATTTCCCGGAAAGGCGCCGGAGGATTTCGGTCCTTATGCCGGCATTGCCCAACAGGTTATTTTTCATTACTGCCGCCAGCATCCCCGGGAAATCCGGGAACTGGAAAAGGCTGGATGAGATTCACAGGCAGTTTCCACAAGTTTTTCCGAAAAGTCATGGTTAAGTTTTTAACAAAACCTCTTTTACTTTTCAATGGATTGTTGTATAATAAATTCACATAAAAATAGGAGGATGATCAATATGCCCCTGGTAAACACTTCAGAAATGTTCAAAAAAGCTTATGAAGGCGGTTACGCCATCGGTGCTTTCAATGTCAACAACATGGAAATTGTTCAGGGAATCGTGGAGGCTTGTAAGGAACTGAACTCTCCCGTAATCCTGCAGGCTTCCGGCGGCGCCCGGAAATATGCCCATTCCGCTTATCTGTACAATATGGTGCAGGCTGCGGTGGCTGAGACCGATCTTCCTATTGCGCTGCATCTGGATCACGGTGCCAGCTTTGAACTGTGCAAGGACTGCATTGAAAGTGGCTTTACCTCGGTGATGATTGATGGATCCCATCTGGATTATGAAGAGAATGTGGCTGTGACCAAGAAAGTCGTGGAGTATGCCCACAAGTACAACGTCACCGTGGAAGGTGAGTTGGGTCAGCTGGCCGGCATCGAGGATGAAGTGAACGTGGATGCCGATAAAGCCAACTATACCGATCCCGGACAGGTTCAGGACTTCGTCAGCCGTACCGGCGTAGACTCCCTGGCCATCGCCATCGGTACCAGCCACGGCGCTTTCAAATTCAAACCCGGCCAGAAACCCCAGCTGCGGTTTGACATTCTGCAGGAAGTCATGGATCGCCTGCCCGGTTTCCCCATCGTGCTTCACGGCGCCTCTTCCGTTATGCCGGAATATGTGGCTATGGTGAACCAGTTCGGCGGCCAGATGGCCGATGCTATCGGTATTCCGGAGGACATGCTCCGTCAGGCTGCGTCCATGGCTGTGTGCAAGATCAATGTGGACTCTGACCTGCGCTTGGCTATGACTGCCGGTATCCGGAAACATTTGGCGGAGAATCCCACTCATTTTGATCCCCGGCAGTATCTGGGAGACGGCCGTCAGTTCATTACCGATGTGGTCAAGCACAAGATCACCGAGGTTTTGGGAAGCGCTGGCAAAGCCTGATTGATTCCTAATTGGACGGATACGGAACAAGCCGCTTATTTCCCCGGCAATAGGTAAAATGTGTATTTCCCCCTTGGCACAGGCCTGTGCCAAGGGGGATTGTTGTATAGAGAACCCCCCGGCTGTGCCGGAGGGGCGTATGACAAAAAGTACAGGGGCAGCGCTTTTTCAGCGCTGCCCCTGTGACAAATGTTCTATTTTCAGGGAGATCTTGGCTGATTATACCACGCCCTGAGCCATCATGGCCTCGGCCACTTTCATGAAACCGGCAATGTTGGCGCCCATGACATAGTTACCTTTGTGGCCGTATTTCTCGGCCGCCTCGTAAGCGTTCTTGTGGATACCCACCATAATGCCATGGAGCTTCTCGTCCACTTCTTCGAAAGTCCAGCTCAGGCGCATGGAGTTCTGGCTCATCTCCAAGGCGGAGGTGGCTACGCCGCCAGCATTGGCAGCCTTGCCCGGCCCGAAGGGAACGCCGTGCTCCTGGAAATACGCGGTAGCGTCCAGAGTAGTGGGCATATTAGCGCCTTCCGCCACATATTTGACGCCGTTTTTCACCAGCATCTTAGCATCGTCCAGCAGCAGCTCGTTTTGAGTGGCGCAGGGCAGAGCGATGTCGCAGGGGATGGACCAGATTCCTTTGCCCTCATGGTATTCAGCGGTCGGACGATATTCCAAATATTCCTTAATACGGCCGCGTTTGACCTCTTTAATTTCCTTGACAGCCTTCAGATCGATGCCGTCTTTGTCATATACCCAGCCATTGGAATCACTGAGGGCTACCACCTTGGCGCCAAGGGCCTGGGCCTTTTCCGTGGCGTAGATGGCTACGTTGCCGGAACCGGAAACCACAACGGTTTTGCCCTCTAGGCTGTCGCCATTGACCTTCATCATCTCCTGGGTGAAGTACACCAAGCCGTAGCCGGTGGCTTGGGTACGGGCCAGAGAACCGCCATAGGTCAGGCCTTTGCCGGTGAGGACACCCTCATACCGATTGGTCAGGCGCTTGTACTGGCCGAACAGGTAGCCGATTTCCCGGGCACCCACACCGATATCACCGGCAGGCACATCGGTGTCAGCCCCGATATGGCGGTACAACTCGGTCATGAAGCTTTGACAGAAGCACATAATCTCATTATCGGATTTACCTTTGGGATCAAAGTCGGAACCGCCCTTACCGCCGCCGATGGGCAGACCGGTCAGGGAGTTTTTGAAAATCTGCTCGAACCCGAGGAATTTGATAATACCCAAGTTAACCGAGGGGTGGAGGCGCAAGCCACCCTTGTAAGGGCCGATAGCGCTGTTGAACTGGACACGGAAGCCGCGGTTGACATGGACTTTGCCGCTGTCGTCGACCCAAGGCACACGGAACATCACTACCCGTTCCGGTTCGGTAATCCGCTCCAACAGGGCAGCCTGTTCGAATTGAGGATTCGCCTCAATGACGGGCTTGAGGGAATGAAGTACCTCGGTAGCGGCCTGAATGAACTCTTCCTGAGCCGGGTTTTTGCGGACCAGTTCCTCCAGCACGGAATCGACATAAGACATGCAAATCGCTCCTTTATTCTCGAAATTTTGATCTGTATTTTTATTATACCAAAGTGTTTGAAATTTGCAAGAATAATCTTTCAAAATTTCAAAAAAATTTCTTTATTTAGATTTTTCAGCGGATTTTCGGCGGATTATGAAGAAATGTTATTGAATTGTTGCGAAGAGGAGGAGGAAATATAAGGAAAAATTAATTTCCACCTGTTTTTTTAGCCAATTTCTGCAAACCATTTCATAGACGGGGGAAAGAAATTTGTCAGAAAAAGAATTGCCAGTATCTGTGAAGTATGCTATACTATTCAGTTAGAATAAGACGGGGGAGGACTGCACATGGAACCATTGCTGATACATGGCGCACACGTGATCGACCCTTCCCGGAACCTGAATGAGCAGGATTGGGATGTACTCATTGAGGACGGAAAAATCACCGATATGGGCCATGGCCTTTTCGAGATGTCGGATGGGGCCTCCGCCGGGGAGAGCCGGTATACTGTAATTGAGGCCGGAGGTCTGGTCTGTACGCCGGGCCTGGTGGATATGCACGTCCATTTGCGGGATCCCGGGCAGACCTATAAGGAGGACATATTGACCGGCTGCCGGGCTGCCGCTGCCGGCGGCGTTACGGCGGTGGCATGTATGCCTAATACCAAGCCCACCGCGGACGCACCGGAAGTTATACAGGAAATCCTGGCCAAAGCTGTTCAAGCCGATGCCCGGGTATATCCCGTGGCGGCGGTTACTTCCTCGTTGGAGGGAACTAGGCTCACTGATTTCGCCGCCCTGAAGGCGGCGGGAGCCGTGGCGGTTTCCGATGACGGCCGTCCGGTTCCTACCGGCGAACTTATGCGCCGGGCTATGGAGGCGGCGGCTGAGGCAGGACTGCCGATTCTGTCCCATTGCGAGGACTTGTCCATTGTAAACGGCGGTATTATAAATGAGGGAGAGGTTTCCGGCACTTTGGGTGTCCCCGGCATCCATCGGGCATCGGAGGATATATCCACTGCCCGGGAGATCGCCTTGGCGGCCGCAACCGGCTGCCCGGTTCATATTTGCCATGTCAGTACAAAAGGGAGTGGGGCGCTCAGCCGCGAGGCCCGCCGTCG
>CALWMQ010000212.1 GCA_944382025.1 uncultured Clostridia bacterium
CCCCACAGTGAGCCAGCAATGCATTGACCAAGGTACCGTCCGGATTTCCCGGAGCAGGATGCACCACCATGCCTTTCGGTTTATTCACAACCAAAAGATCCCTGTCTTCATACACAATATCCAAAGGGATCTTTTCCGCCTCTACCGCATAAGCCTCCGGATCCGGAATGTGGACCATCAGCTGATCCCCTTCCGTGACCTTATAATTCTTCCCAACGGATTTTGCCCCCTGGGGCGTATCCAAAAATACCCTTCCCTGCTCCAGCCATTTCTGGATGGCAGAACGGGTCATTTCCAGTTCCTGGCTCAGATACACATCAATCCGTTTTCCCGTCCCCATCTGCGGGACGATCCAGCATTTCTGTTCCATCGGTCGCTTCTATCTCCTTTGGCAGCGGCGGCAGTTCATCGCCGCCATCGGATAGGCTGGCTTCTTTTTCCGTTTTTATGGAAGGAACTTCATCATAAAAAAAGAAAAAATAAATTAACAGGATGATCGCGCCCACCACTATGTAGCAGTCCGCCACGTTGAATACCGGAAAATAGATCTTTACATGAAAAAAATCCACCACATAGCCTCGCACAATCCGGTCGATCAAATTGCCAACGCCGCCCCCTACAATCAGGATGCCACTGAAATTAATCCATCTGTGACTGCGAAACTTTCCAGACAAAAGAAGCCCTAAAATAAGCAGCATCACAACCGAGGTAACCCCAACCAACAGCCAACGCATACCTTGACCGATTCCAAAAGAAGCCCCTGTGTTTTGTACATATGTCAGTTCAAAAACCCCCGGGATTACGGAAAGCGGATCTTCCCCCTTCAGGAAAACAACTGCCAACCATTTGGTTAGCTGGTCAATACCCACGAGCAAGGCTACTCCTGCCAGAATTATTACTTGCAGCATACTATTTTTCCTTTCGCCCAACCGGATATGTCTTGTGTCATCACCGCCTGGGGACTGATGTCCAAAGTTATGAACAAATCCCAGCCGCCGGGCTTGCATCGCTTTTCCGGCGGCTGGACAATCCCTTATCATACTTATGTCGGTTTCCAGATTTTTATCCCAGGATAGCGGCACAACGGGCGCATAGGTCAGGATGACCTTCCTGCTTTCCTACCGTTTCACTGTATGTCCAGCAACGGGCGCATTTTTCACCGTCCGCGTGGCCTACTGTCACCGATAATCCCTCTACCTCGCCAGTATATTCGCCTGTGCCATCCGCCAGTACATCCACTTTGGACACAATGAAGATGGCTGGCAGAATATCTTTAACCGACTCCGCAAAGGAAAGCAATTCGCCTTTACAATACAATACTACTTTTGCGTCCAAAGGTACGCCGATTATTTTCGCTGTTCTTGCGGTTTCCAGCGCTTTCTGCACATCATTACGGATGGCGTGCAGCCTTTCCCAACGATCCATAAAGGCTTGATCCTTTACAGTGTCGCTGCCTCTGGGAATCTCATTGAACAGCACTGACCGGCTATCTTCCGCCCTGCCGTGAGGCATAAACGACCAAATTTCCTCTGAAGTAAAGGCCAAAATAGGCGCCAGCATCCGGGTCAAAGCGTCCAGAATACGGTACATAGCGGTCTGCGCTGCCCGACGACTGCGGCTATCTGCTTTTTCCACATACAGCCGGTCCTTGAGAACGTCCAAATAGAAATTAGACAGATCTACCACGCAATAGTTGTGGATCTTATAGAAAGCGTCATGGAACTCGAATTCCTCATAAGCCGTGGTAACCTGCGCCGCCACCTGCTCCAGACGAATCAAAGCCCAGCGGTCAATTTCCATCAGTTCTGACTCCGGTACCATGTCGGTATCCGGGTTGAAGTCATGGATATTCCCCAGGATATACCGGGCGGTATTGCGGATTTTACGGTAGGATTCCGAAAGCTGTTTCAAAATCTCCTTGGACAGGCGGGCATCCACCTTATAATCCAGAGAGGCTATCCACAGCCGCAGGATATCGGCGCCATAGTCCTTGATGACTTCGTCAGGGCTGATAGCGTTGCCAAGAGATTTGTGCATTGCCTTACCCTCGCCGTCAACTGTCCAGCCGTGGGTCAGCACCGCTTTATATGGCGCCTCCCCATTAGTCGCCACCGAGGTCAGCAGTGAAGACTGGAACCATCCCCGGTATTGGTCAGCACCTTCCATATACAGATCAGCCGGTCTGCGGAGATAGTCACGATCCTCCAGCACGGCCTCATGGGAAGAGCCGGAATCAAACCACACGTCCATGATATCGCTTTCCTTGCGGAAATGCTTTCCTCCGCAATAGGGGCACACGGATCCTTCCGGCAGAATTTCGTCAGCCTCATGGTTGTACCAGCCATCGGAACCTTCCTTACGGAACAGTTCGGACACCGCATGGATAAAATCCTTATCGATAATCGGCTTGCCGCAATCCTCACAGTAGAAAATCGGGATAGGCACTCCCCACAGACGCTGCCGGGAGATGCACCAATCGCTCCGCTCCCGAACCATGGAAGTAATCCGGTCTTCGCCCCAAGCCGGAATCCATTTTACCTTTTTGATAGCCTCCACAGCCTGATCCTTAAAGCTGTCCACCGAACAGAACCACTGGTCAGTGGCCCGGAACAGCACCGGCTCTTTACAGCGCCAGCAGTGGGGGTACTGGTGAATGATTTTCTTCATCGCCAGCAGTGCTCCGGTGGCGTCCAAATGCTTTGCCAGAGCCTTACTGGCGTCATTTGTGGCCATGCCGGCACACAGTGGGCCAGCTTCCTCGGTCATATTTCCCTCACTGTCCACCGGTACGACTACCGGCAGCTGGGGGTATTTCTTACACACATTGAAGTCATCCACACCATGTCCCGGAGCAGTATGAACACAACCGGTACCGCTTTCCAGAGTTACATGGTCTCCCAGGATGATCAGGGATTCACGATCCAAGAAAGGATGTCGGGTGGTCATCAGTTCCAGATCTTTCCCCTTAAAGGTGGCTAACACCTCATAGGACTCGATACCTGCCGCCTTTAAGGTTTCCTCTGTCAGTTCCTCAGCCAGGATATAATTTTCCTCTCCGCAGCGGACAACCTGGTAAGTAAAGCTGGGACCTAAGCAAATGGCTACATTGGCGGGCAGCGTCCAGGTGGTGGTGGTCCAAATAACAAAATAGGTCTTATCTACATCAATACCCTTGGATTTCAGCAGTCCCTTGTCATCCTTGACCTGAAATTTAACATATACCGAATAGCAGGGATCTTCCGCATATTCGATTTCCGCCTCCGCCAACGCCGTCTGGCACTCAGGGCACCAGTACACCGGCTTCAGGCCTTTATAAATATACCCTTTAGTGGCCATCTCGCCAAAAATCTCAATTTGTTTTGCCTCGTATTCGGGAGCCAATGTCAGATACGGATTGTCCCACTCGCCCAGAACCCCCAAACGCTTGAATTGACGGGTCTGGTTTTCCACATAGCTCAGAGCGAAATCCCGGCAGATAGCCCGCAGTTCCACTGGAGGCATTGTCAGGGAATTTTCCACTCCGGCCTTGGCACGGGCCTTCAGTTCAATCGGCAGGCCATGGGTATCGAAGCCGGGAACATAGGGGGCTTTATATCCCGCCATATTGTGATACCGCACGATAATATCCTTGATAATTTTATTCATGGCTGTGCCGATATGAATGTCACCGTTGGCATAAGGAGGGCCGTCATGAAGGATATAGAGAGGCTTTCCTTCGTTCTTCTCCATCAGCTCCTCATACAGATGATCCTGATCCCATTTTTCCAGCATAGCTGGTTCCCGCTGTGGAAGACCTGCCCGCATAGGAAATGCGGTATCCGGCAGATTCAGCGTCTTGTTATAGTCCTGTTGCATTGGGTGTACTCCTCCAAAATTGTACTTTAAGCCGTTACGGATAGGGGCCTGGTTCCATCATTTTATTTTTTTCTTTTGAAAAATCCCCGTGGCTCCTCCGTATCATCTTCCAAGCGGTAATCGTCCCCAAATTTCAGATCGGCGAACCGGGAGGTTTCGCCGCCGTTGGTGGTACCCGCGGCCACCGGTTCACCATTATCATCCAGCTGAGGGACGTTCTGGAACATAGTCTGCTCCACCGGTGCCGGGCTCTGTATGGGGGCTGGGGCCGTTTTGATTTCCTCCGCGACCGTCATCTGGGGCTGAGGGACAGCCACTGCCGCAACCGGTGCCGGCACATCTTCTACCACAACGGCAGGTTCCTTAACCGGGGTGGATCCCATATTCCCGTCCCCGGAAGCGGCGGGAACCGCATCCAAAACTGTCTCAGCCTCAGCGGCTTTTTCTTCCTCTTCCTCAGGAAGTACCTTGATCAGCTCCAAATGCTCCCGGTAAATAGACATCATCCGGTTTTTAAAATTGGTTACTTCTTTTTGTATACGCTTGAGCTCCTGCTTTTCGGACAGGATTTCCCGCTGGGCCGTTTCCTGTATCTTCTGTGCCTTGATATTGGCGTCATCCAGAATCAAGCCGGCCTTATGATTGGCCTCCCGCACCACCGTGTCTCCCAAACGCTGAGCGCTGAGTAGAGCCGTACGGATACTGTCCTCGTCATTGCGGTACTCCACCAGCTTATCCGCCAGTACCTCTAATTTCTTGGAAAGCTCTGCCTTTTCCTTCATCAGAGCCTCCACCGTATCGGCGCATCTATCGATGAATTCGTCCACCTCGGAGGTTTTATACCCCCCCAGGGATTTGGTGAACTCCACATTTCGAATTTCATCCGGCGTATACATGGTTTGCCATCATCCTTTCTTACACGGCAGGAACCAGCTCTTTTCAGGGAGCCGTCCTCCTCTGTTTACACATATTTTTTTACCGTCAGGAACAGACGTCCCTTTCTTGTGAGCGGACCCAGGGTTTCCACAAGGAACCGGCCTTCACCCCGAATAGAGATCCGGTCGCCTTCCCTCACGGTGGAAGACACCGACAATGCGGGAATGTGGTTGCAGGAAACCAGTCCCGCTTCAATCCGCCGGGCGGCTTCCTCCCGGGAAGAGCCGATCATCACTTTAACCACCGCGTCCAGTCTGGGAGACGCCACCGTGTCCCGCAGTTCTTTCAATTCCCTGCCGGCAGGCGGGGCGCCCTCAAAGGGGCATTGAACACTAACCCCTTCTCCCCCTACCTTTTCAATGGAATCCCGCAAATAAACCGCCATATCCTCATCCACATAAGCCACACTCAGTCCATCGGAACACAGGATATCCCCCACCTTTTCCCGTTTGATTCCCTGGGACAGCAGGGTCCCCAGAAAATCCCGATGGGTCAGCCCTGCTCCTTTCCGGTAGGAAAAGCCTATCGCAACCAAAGGATACCCATTGGGATCAGGCTCCAAAAAGGTAGGAAATACACCTAAAATCGTTCGTTCCGCGTCCTCGTACCCACCCCAAAATAGGTATTGGGAAACGTGGCATTGATGCAAGACGGCTCGCGCCACCGCCTGTTGGCGTTCATCCAGAAAGCCGACAAAGCGGGGACACGAGCGGATGTCGCTGAGGCGGACGGCATCCTCCACACGGGCCTTCAGCAGCGCGTCCCCATCAGATGTAATTTTAGAAATAGAGGCCATTGTTTTCCAGTTCGTCCAACAGATCCCCCATGATTCCAACATTATAGGGGGTAATAATGTAGGTGCAGTTGGCCACCTTCTTAATCTGGCCATCGTTGGCGTAAGCTACACCGCTGAGGAAGTCCAGAATCCGGCGGGCAACATCCTTGTTAGCGGATTCCAGGTTCAGCACCACAGTCCGTTTGGCGTTGAGATGATCGGCCACGGTACTGGCATCGTCAAAGCGTTCCGGCTTGACCAGCACTACCTGGAGCTGGGCAGTGGCATGGATATTGACCACCTTGTTGCTCCTTTTGCTCTCCATACCAAAAGAGTCGGAAGGCTCCGAATTGCTCTTGGAAACAAAGTCCACAGTATCTTCCTCCCGTTCTGTCTCAAAATCGTCGTCTTCATCCTCAGGATCACCGATAAAGCCCTTGATCTTATCAAACAGTCCCATATTGTATCTTCCTCCTATTGATGATCGGATAAACAGTATTAGGCGGGATAGTTCCGTTTACCAAAGAGGGCGGATCCGATCCGGACCATCGTGGAACCCTCCAATATCGCCTGTATATAATCCCCGGACATACCCATAGACAGGATATCCATAGACACATTATCCCTGTTTTTGCCCCGTATGTCAATAAACAGTTTATACATATTCAAAAAAACCCGTCTTTTTTCCGCTTCCGAGTCGAAAATAGGCGGTACGGTCATGAGGCCCCGAACCTGTATCCCCGGCAGACAGGAAACCTCTTCCAGAATTTTTTCCAATTCCTGGGGAGCCACTCCTGATTTGGCTTCTTCCCCGCCAATGTTCACCTCAATGAGAACCGGTGTAACACCAGTTTGGCGGACAGGATCCACTGCTTCAGGATCCCCTTTTTGTTTCTGGGACGCTTCGGAAATCGCTCTGGCTACCCGCAGGCTGTCCACCGACTGGATCATCGTCACCTTGCCTACAATCTGCCGCACCTTATTGGTCTGCAGATGCCCAATCAGATGGGCCTCCCCCCCGGCAAGTTCAAGCCGCTCCCTCTTGGCCAGGAATTCCTGCACCCGGTTTTCCCCGATGCAGCGTACCCCTGCCCGAAGAGCGGCGTTAATCCGGTCCGGATCAACCGTTTTCGTCACTCCCATTAAAGTGACCTCTTCCCGCCGCCGTCCAGCCCGGATACAGGCGTCCTGAATTGCCTCTTCAATTCGCAGAAGATTTTCACCTACCGCTTCCTCAGCGGATAATTTTTCCGTCATACAGATTTTTACCTCCCACCACGATACTGTCGTACAGCTGAAGATATCCGTCTTCATCCGTAATTTCACAGATGGAATACCGGTCGTTTTCGCTGTGGTACAGCACCTTGACCTTCTTGAACGTCAGGGCGTTGCCCACCCGGACATATACCCCGGTTTCCTGCTGGTCGTTAAATTGCAGCGCGGAATCGGGTACCCGAAGCCCGCTGTACTCTTTGATTTGGATCTGTACCTGTTCCCTCCGGATAGAGGACAGCTCTTGGGACATATTGGCACACTTGAAAATAACCGCCACCTGGCCTTCCTTATTCCGATTGGTGGCCATTACTTCCACGGGAATGGTCTGATTGGTCACAAAAGGCAGACGCAGAGTCAGCTGCGCCCCCTGTTTCATCTCCGCGGCCTGTTCCACCGGTACTACGCAGGCCATATACCATTCATAATCCCCTACCACTTTCCCTACACTGTTTTCCGGGATCGCCGGGGCGGCATTCATGGCGTTTTCAATCTCCTCTGGAGACAAATCCAGCACATGATCCACCGTCAGGACACTTTCATATCCATCCGCACGGCTGACAAAATAACCAGCCACCGGGGATGAGATCTGAGCGGTAGAGGAGGTAAAAGAGCCTGCCAGGGATTCCCGCTCCTGATTCAGGGCGGCCAACTGATCTGTAAAGTCATCCACCTTTCCTATCGTGATCTGCTGCTTGTTCAGCAGGGAAAGCAGACGGGTCTGGATATCTTGAAGCTGGGTGTAGGAAGACTCTTGGGAAGCCCGGATCAGGGACAGCCAGGTTTCATTCAGCTGCTTATTAATGCTGGACAAATTTGCCCGGTTAGAAGTTCCTTGATCGTTGATCGCTTTCAGATCGGCAATCTCTCTGTCCAAAAGATCCAGCTGCTGCTGCATCAGGGCGTCGTTCTCGGTAGGATAAATCTGGGCGATCGTCCCGTCCTTCGCTACCCGTCCGCCGTCCGCTGTGGTATAAAAAATATACCCGTCTACCTTTTGGCTGATAACCGTCTCGTTGCGGATGGTAATCCCTTCTACATCCACCGTGTCGTACACTTTATAACTGTTGACCGTCTCCACTTCAATGGTGGTGTTAATGATCTGATAGGCCTGGAATCCTACATAGATGAGTAAAACCAGGGCAACCAGCACAGTTACCAAACGCTTGACAAAGGAATCCATGTCCTATCCGTCCTTTCATTTCAAATAGAGAAGTCCCTTTCCGCCAGGGCGACAGCCTTTGCCGCCAGTTCCTCCGGAGCGTCTTCATCCACATATAGCCGGTGCATAGGTAACCGCCGAAACCAGGAAAGCTGACGTTTGGCATACCGGCGGGTTTCCCTTTTCAGGTTGTCCACCGCCGCCTCTAAGGAGCATTCCCCTTCAAAATAGGGTTTGAGTTCTTTATAGCCGATGGCCTGCAGGACAGTAGAGGCGTTAGTCCCCTGCAATACCCGGCTGGCTTCTTCCAAAAGCCCCTGTTTCAGCATCCGGTCTACCCTTTGGTTAATCCGGTCGTACAGCTTTTGACGGTCATGAAAATCCAGCAGCAGCATACAGGTTCGGTACGGGGATTCCTCCTGCCGGGATCGGCGGTTCTGTTCGGTAATGGTCAGCCCAGTCGTATAGTAAAGCTCCAGCGCCCTTACAATCCGTCCAATATCATTTTCATGAAGCCGGTCAGCGGTATCCGGATCAATCCCGCGGAGATCCGCCAGCAGGGATTCTCCTCCCTCACGGGCTGCCCGGGCTCTCAGCAGTTCCCGCAGTGCCCGATCTCCGGTCTCTTCCGAAAAACGCAGATTATCGGTTACCGCCTGAATATACAGCCCCGTTCCGCCGCAGAGGATAGGCAGCTTTCCCCGCTTTCCTACACTGGCAATAACCCCACGGGCATCCTCTGCGTATTGGGCTACGCTGTAAGCCTGTTCCAGAGGCACAAACCCCAGCAGATGATGAGGAACCCCTTCCAGCTCGTCCAACAAGGGACGGGCTGTCCCAATCCGCAGTTCCTGATATACCTGCATGGAATCGGCGGATACCACTTCCCCATCCAGCCTCTTGGCCAGGCGGACCGCCAAGTCCGTCTTACCTGAGGCGGTAGGGCCGGCCAGTACCAGCAAAGGTTGTTTGGACACCATGGGCAGCTCCTTCCATACCGTTATTTCCGAGGGTCTAAAACGCACAACAGGGCTTGTGGCTCCTATCAACCCGAAAGCAGCCTCTCCATGGGGTTATTCTCGGTTCAAACAATCCGCCCGAACTGCTTTTCCAGCTCCTTACGGGTCAGTTCAAAGCATACCGGGCGTCCATGGGGGCAGTACCGGATATCATCGTGGAGCAGGACACGTTCCGCCAGTTGGCGGAGTTCCTCCGGATGATTCAGGTTACCAGCCTTGACAGCGGCCCGGCAGGCGGTGGAATGATAAATCCAGTCCAGCTTGTCCATGGTGATCTCCCGGCGGCCGGATAGGAACCCGCCGGCCATTTCCTGAACGGCTCCGGCGATATCGCACCCCTGGAGCATCATGGGAACCGCCCGAACCAACAGGGTATTGCCCCCGAATTCCTCCACCTCGAACCCCGCTTGGGTCAGCAGGTTCCGGTTATCCGCCAAAGCGGTATATTCCTCCCGGCTCAGCTGTACGGAAACCGGTGATAGTAACATCTGCGCTTCACTGTGAGCCGATTCTTTCAATTGATTATACAAGATCCGCTCATGAGCCGCATGCTTATCAATAAAAAAGAGGGATTCTCGCCATTCTACCACCACATATGTACGAAAAGCTTCCCCCAGATATCGGATCGTTTCCTTCGGTTCTTCCTCCGGAAGATCTCCGCCGGCTGACACCGCTTCAGGTATCTCCCCCGACCGTATAGCAGTGTCCTCCTTCTGCAAAGGTGGGACAGGGGCTGTGTGCGGCTCCTCGTCCAACTGGGGAAACAGATTGTTCAGCGTGGTCTGTCGGGGAACCTTCTCTTCTTTTTCGGTACGTTCAATATCAATGGCGGGATTAGGATGAAATACCACGCTTTCTTTCCGTCTCGGAACAGTAGTGTGGGGAACAGGTTGCTTCTCCACGAAATTGGGGATAGATGGTTCCGCTTGCAGCGGCGTCTCAGAAACCTGTGCGACTGCTTCCATGGATTTTCTGGCGGTCGAGGGGCGAGACGGGAATGCTTCCCGGGCGGGAAACGGGGACTTGACCTGAGGAAGTACCGCCTGTTTAGGGCTGTCTCCCGCCTCCAACGCGGAACGCACCCCATGGTATACCGCTTCAAACACCGGCTTCTCATTGATAAACCGGACTTCAATCTTGGCGGGATGCACATTGGCGTCTACCGTTTCCGGAGGCATATCCATATACAGAACACAGGCGGGGAATTTCCCCACCATAATAGAACCCTTGAACGCCTGCTCCAGAGCCGCCATAGCTGTACGGGTCTTCACATATCGGCCGTTAATGAAGAAATGCTGCATGGTCCGGTTCGCCCGGCTGGCGGTAGGCTTGCTGATGAAGCCGTGGACATGGATTCCCCCCAGAGTATACTCCACCTCAATGAGACTGGAAGCGAAATCCCGGCCGAATACGGCGTAAACACAGGATTTCGGATGATTGTCTCCGGGGGTCAATAGCTCCTCTTTCCCTTCCCGGATAAACCGAAAGGATACCTCAGGATGGGACAGGGCCAATCGTTCCACTACCCCGGCAACAGCATTGGCCTCGCTGACATCCTTTTTCAGGAATTTCATCCGCGCGGGTACATTATAAAACAAATCCCGTACACAAATTGTCGTACCCTGGGGACAGCCAGCGTCTTCCAGGGAAACCTCTTCCCCGCCTTCCAACAGGTAACGGGTCCCTGCTATCTCGTCAGCGGTTCTGGTCACCAGTTCCACCCGGGACACCGCCGCGATAGAGGCCAAAGCCTCTCCGCGGAAACCCAGGGTGCCGATGGCTTCCAGATCCTCCTCCCGGCGGATCTTGCTGGTAGCGTGACGAAGAAAAGCGGTAGGTACATCTTCCCGGGGAATGCCGCAGCCATTATCCGTAATGCCAATATACTGGATACCACCGCTGCGAATCTCTACCGTCACTGCTGTAGCCCCCGCGTCAATGGTATTCTCCATCAGTTCCTTGACCACTGAAGCAGGGCGTTCCACGACCTC
>CALWMQ010000213.1 GCA_944382025.1 uncultured Clostridia bacterium
GTTGGACCAGGGTGCTTTTGGACGTACCGGTTCCGCCGATAACGCCGATGGTTTCCCCAGCGGCGATATGCAGATTGATCCCTTTCAGGGCCAGACTGCCTCCCTCGCCGGCATAGCTGAAGTCCACGTTTTCAAAATCGATGGAGCCGTCCTTAACGGTTTTCAGGGCATCCTCCTTGTCCTGCATCTCCGGCACTTCGGTAAGCACTTCCGTAATCCGGTCGCTGGAGGCCTCGGCAATCATGATCATAATGAAAACGAAGGTCACCATCATCAGGGAACTGAGAATCTGGATAGCGTAAACGATAACACTGGTGAGCTGACCGGTTTCCATGGTACCGAAAATGATGCTCCGGCCGCCGATCAGCACCATGAGCAGCACCACCGTATACATGGTAAACTGCATGATAGGGGCGTTGAAGGCCACGATCTTTTCCGCTTTGGAAAAGAGCTGGTATACGATTTTGGAGATACCGTGAAATTTTTGGATTTCATGGTCCTCCCGGACATAGGCCTTGACCACCCGGGCGGCGTTGACGTTTTCCTGTACCACGTTGTTGAGCACATCGTACTCGTCAAATACCTTAATAAAATGGGGATGGGCTTTTTTGGCGATGAAAATCAGGGCTCCGCCCAGGATAGGGATGGTGATGAGCAGCATTAGGGCAATGGGTACACTGATGGTCATGGTCATGATCAGAGACAGGGTGATCATAACAGGGGCCCGGGCCAGCAGCCGTACACTCATCATAAAGGCCATCTGTACGTTGGTGATATCGGTCGTCATCCGGGTTACCAGGCTGGAGGTAGAAAACCGGTCAATATTTTTAAAGGAGAATTGCTGTATCTTATAGAAAATATCATGGCGCAGGTTTTTAGCATAACCGGCGCCCGCCCTAGCGGCATACTTCCCAGCCAGAGCGCCGAACAGTAGGGCAAGCATGGCCATAACCACTAGGATCAGGCCCATTTGCAGGATGTAGGGCAGATTGCCTTCCTGAATACCCACATCGATGATTTCGGCCATCTGGAGAGGGATCAGCACCTCCATGAACACCTCGAGAACCACGAATAAAGGAGCTAAAATGGTCTCCTTTTTGTATTCCCGTATGGATTTGAATAGCTTTCGATTCATGACACGCTTTCCTTTTCTTGTGGAATAATAGTTTGTTGGTTGTTGTTTAGGTTATCCAGAACCTGATAGAGAACTTTGAAGCAGATATCGATCTCCTCCTGCGGGATGCCCGCCAGGAGCTGCTGGTCACGCCGACGGATAAGATCCAGCAGGTGGGGACGCAGAGGTTCCGCTTCCCGGGTAGGGACGATTCGTTTGAGGCGAGCATCGTTTTTATCGTTTTCCCGGCGGATCAACCCCTTTTTTTCCAGCAGCTGCAGGCTGCCGGTAGCGGTGGATTTCCGGATCTGGAATTCCTCTTCAATGTCCTTTTGATACAGGTCTCGGTGCAGAGTTTCCAGCAGTATATAGTTGAGCATATGCTGCTGCATGGTGGTCATTCCATTATTTTCGCCTGGTGGCGCATTCTGCCGCCGGAGCTGGTGGGAGATCATCCGCACCAGACGCCCAATAGGGATCCGGCATTCCCCGGTGGAATCGGTCATCCTATCACCTCCGAAAATAAATTAGTTCGTTTCCTAACTTTTACACAGTATAAAATTTTTTTAGAAGATTGTCAACAGGATAAAAAGGCTTGCCACTGGTTTTCGGGTATTTGCACAAAAACCAGTCAGAGCGGCGGAAAATCCTCGTTATATGCAGTATAGAACCTGTTGTTGCCTATACGCAGGTGGAACTGCCGGGCGAGTGCTTAAGGACAATGGGAGAAAGATGTTGTGATCGCACCCTCAAGGAACTTCCCGCCGACTGTTTGGGGCTGTGGTGGGAATATACAACGGGATCTGAGATGAATAGAGAAAAAGCGATCATCAATCAATCCGGAAAGCATGCCGGTTTCACCAGAGGAAGGCGGAGCGCCTGAAAAGGGAGGAGGCGGGTTGTTTGGCAGTACCCGATGGCCGGATAAAGCATATATTGAAAGTAGAGCTTTAGGTAAGGGGCATCAGCCCCCGATTACCCATGCGCATACCGGCGGCCCGGATGATCGGGGATCCCGCCAGAGGAAAGGATAGATAGTATATGGAATGGATTATACAGGTCAGTTCCGTTACCAACGCTATACGCGGCAAGATGGTGCTGGAGAAAGCGGGCTATAAGGCATATGTACGCCGGTCAACAGACGCACAGGGGCATAATGGCTGCGGATACAGCATACTGGTTCAGGGAGACGGCGACAAAGCGGAACAGCTGCTGCGGAAAGCGGCTGTCCGGGTTGTAGGCCGTGAGCAAGGATGAGCCCCCGTGAGCAGTCAGCTTCTCAGTGGCCCATGAATCGGAATGGGGACGCTTTGGAGCTGATTTATCTGGATAACGCGGCGACGACCTGGCCCAAGCCCCTGTGTGTGCGCCAGGCGATGCTGGAATCCATGGAACAGTATGGAGCAAACCCAGGACGAGGCGGCCATGCCATGAGCCTGCGGGCTTCCGAAGAGGTATACCGCTGCCGGGAGGCAGCAGCCCGGCTGTTCCATTTGGCGAACCCGGCCGGGGTGGTGTTCACCATGAACTGCACCATGTCCCTGAACATCGTCCTGAAAGGCCTGCTGAAGAACGGCGGCCATGTGGTGGTATCCAGCCTGGAACACAATGCCGTCATGCGTCCACTAACAGCATTGTCGGTCCGCCGGCCGGTGTATACAGCCGCCAAGGTGGTTCCAGGGGATGACGATGAGACAGTGGATAATTTCCGCCGTTGTATTACCCCGTTCACCAAAGCCATCGTCTGTACCCATGCGTCCAATGTTTTTGGGCTGCGTCTGCCTATCCG
>CALWMQ010000214.1 GCA_944382025.1 uncultured Clostridia bacterium
CAGCGGGTTTATAAGGCGGCCGCGGCTGTAGGGCTCCGGGAAGAGCTGCTGGAAAAATCTCCCTTTGATCTTTCCGGCGGCGAAAAACGGAGGGCGGCTATCGCCGGGGTGATGGCCATGGAACCCAAAGTATTGATCTTGGACGAGCCTACCGCAGGTCTGGACCCCCGTGGCCGGGATATGATTCTGGAGCAGATCCGCCGCTATAAGGAGGAAAACCATACCACGGTTCTGCTGGTATCCCATAGTATGGAGGATGTGGCCCGGGTGGCCAAAAAGGTACTGGTGATGAACGGCGGGCAGGTAGCGATGCTGGGAACCATAGAGGAAGTGTTTTCCCGGGCCGCTGAACTGACAGCCATAGGCCTGTCCATCCCGGCGGTAACCAGGATTTTTATGGGGCTGCGGGAAAAAGGGATTCCTGTGGGTGAGAACGTTTATACCGTGGATCAGGGGGTTCAGCGTCTGGGCAGCCTGCTGCGCCAAAAGACGGCTATCCCGGGGACGGTACCGGTTGACCACGCTCCTCAGCCAGGGGACGGCTCCGGAATATCTCAGGATTCCGGGGGAACCGGCTGTTCCCAGGAGAAAGGGGGCGAGGCGTAATGCTCAGCGGTATTACCATCGGCCAGTTTTTTCCGGGCAATTCCCTGATCCACCGCCTGGATCCACGGATAAAGCTGGTATTGACCTTCGCCTATATTATCGCCATATTCGTTCCCCGCAACTGGGCAGGCCTGTCCTTGGCGGCGGTTTTCCTGATGGCGGCGGTGGCCCTGTCCAGACTGCCCCTGCGGCTGGTCTGGAAAAGCGTCAAGCCCATTCTCCCCCTGATTATTTTCACCTCCGCCATCAATATTTTCTATATTGGCGGAGAGGATCTGCTTTTCCAGTGGCGTTTTATCCGGATTACGGTTCAGGGGATCGTGACAGCGGTATTTATCGCCATACGGATTATCTGCCTGATCGCCGGCAGCTCCCTGCTGACCTACACCACATCGCCTACCACCCTTACCGACGCTCTGGAACGGCTGATGAAACCCTTGAAAGTGCTGCATGTCAACGTCCATGAGATCGCCATGATGATGACCATTGCCCTGCGCTTTATCCCTACCCTGATTGAGGAAACCGATAAAATCATGTCCGCCCAGAAGGCTCGGGGCGCCGATATGGAGAGCGGCGGGCTGATCCAGCGCATTAAGGCCTTGATCCCGATTCTCATCCCCCTGTTTGTCTCCTCTTTCCGGCGGGCCTACGAGCTGGCAACCGCTATGGAATGCCGCTGCTACCATGGCGGGGAGGGCCGGACCCGGATGAAACAGCTCCATATGTCGGCCCGGGATTATGCGGCCCTGATGGTGATGGCCCTGTTTATCGCCGGCCTGATCCTGCTGAACGTTTTTGTTCCGGCAACCCTTTGATTTTTCAGAAAGACGGGTGATATCATGCGGCGTTTGCTGCTCACCCTGCAATACGACGGCACCCGGTACCACGGATGGCAGGTCCAGCCCAACGGGGTGACTGTCCAGGAAACCCTGCAGGACGCGGTGGAACGGGTGACCGGTGTGCGTTCCGGCATCACCGGTTGCAGCCGTACCGACGCCGGGGTACACGCGGAGATGTTCTGCTGCCTGACCGAGACCTCCACCCGTATCCCGGACGGGAAATTGATCAAGGCCCTTAACGCCAACCTGCCGGGAGATATAGCGGTCATCGGCTGCCGGGAGGTAGGGCCGGAATTCCACCCCCGGTACAGCGCGGCCGGGAAACAATATATTTACAGGATCTGGAACGGCCCGGCCCCGAATCCCTTTTGGCGGGGATACGCTCTTCAGAGAGAGCTGCCTTTGGACACCGGTTCCATGAACGCGACGGCGTCTCTGTTCCTGGGAACCCATGATTTTTCCGCCTTCTGTTCTTCCGGAAGTTCGGTGGAAGACAAAGTACGGACCGTTTCGGTTTCCCGGGTGGAACGGCAGGGCGATCTGGTAACGTATACAGTGGAGGCCGATGGATTTTTATATAATATGGTTCGGATTTTTGTCGGCACCTTGCTGGACGTAGAGTCAGGCCGTCTCAGCCGGGAGACGGTGGCGGAAGCCCTGACCACCGGGAACCGGGTACAGGCGGGGGCTACCGCTCCCGCCTGCGGATTGTATCTCAGCCGGGTATTTTATCCGGAAGACGTTTTTTGAGGCTAGGGGCGGCGGAACAGGAGGTCACTTTCGACCGGATCTCAGGCGCGGCTATTGGACCCGGAAGGGAAACCAGGACGTATATCAACTGATGCGAAGGAATGGAGAGTATCATGGCGAGTAAACGGGATATGACCGTCTCCAAACATAAGGCGCGCAAAAGAGGGCTGCACGCTGCCCGCAGCAAGGCCGACAAGCAGGCCATTCCGGAGGAATGGAGCGATTTGCCATCCATCCCGGAATCAGGGGAGATAGAACTGGTTCCTCCGGCCCCGCGGAAGCGGAAAAAGCGGCATCCCTGGATGAAAGCCGCCTTCCGGCTCCTGATCGTGGCGGCGGTGGTGGTAGCGGGATTAGCGGTCTGGAAAAATTGGGATACCCTGGCGCCGGAAGCTTTGCTGGACTGGGCGGATCAGCAGTTTACCGGCGGAGCGAAAGGGGATGGGTTTCCGTATTCCATCTCCGGGGATACGGTGGTAGCCATGGGCCAGGCCGGACGGAATATGGCCCTGTTGACCGATACCTCCCTGCTGTTTATTAACGAAAAAGGAGGGGAGGCGGCGAAGCGCAGCCATTCCTACGCCCAGCCCATGCTGCATATAGCCGGGGAATACGCCCTGGTTACCGAGACGGGAGGCGGCCGGTACCAGCTGGAAACCCGTCGGGAAACGGTGCTGACCGGCCAGCTGGAAGGGCGGAAGATCATGGCGGCCGCTGTTCACTCTAACGGTACGATTGCCCTGGCTACCGACACCACTTCGCAGAGCTATGTGTCCGAGGTGGAGATGATTTCCCGTACAGGGCGGCAGATCTTCGCCTGGAAAAGCACGAAACTGCTGATCACCGGCCTGGCCATCAGCCCGGATGGTAAAAGCCTGGCGGTGATCGGCGTTACCGCCCAGGCGGGAGCCATGCAATCCACACTCACGGTGTTCAGCCTTGACGACCCGGGGGCGGAGCCCAAGGAATACACCGGTACGGACGAGCTTCTGATCAGCGTATCCTTTTTTGACAGCGGCACCGTGGCCGCTGTGGGGGACCATTCTGTATGGGTGGTAAATCCCCAGGGATCTTTGTTCGAAAAGAAGTCCTACGAAGGGCTGGAACTGATGGGCGCCGCGGCCGGGAAAGGGTCGGTGGGATTTGTCCTCCGCCATTCCGGCAGCAGTGACGGCGGACGGTTTATGGTGATCAATTCCACCGGAGATACGGCCTATACCGAAGAGTTTACCGGAGCCTACCGTCATGTAGCGGCCGGGGAAAACGGCTTTTGGCTGCTGACATCCGACCGCCTGGAGCATGCGGGGATGACGGGTATAGAGACGTCGATACCGGTTCCCGCCGACGGCAGGATGGTGGAAGAGTTTGACGGCGGAGGATTGGTGCTGGGGCTGACCAGCCTGACCCGCTATGAGGCGGATGCCGGGAAAGGATGAAGGGCCGGGGAGAATGGAGGAAGCCGCTGAAGGGATGATAGGGGCGAGGCTCCTTGCGGGCGGCCTCCAGGCTGGCTCTGACGGAAGGAAACCGCCCGGCAGTCCTGCTGGGCAGCGTATTTGTATAAAGACGCGGATGCTGATGCTCTGTCTCGGCATCCCGCTGGCAGCAGCTGCGATATGGGGGCGTCCCCCCATATCACGCAGTCCGATATAAAGACGGTACCCGGGACAGCCGACGGCGTAGTGCCCGAGGGCTGACCCGGTTCCCCGTTTTTCTGCCGGAACAGCCCGGATCTCAGCTTTTTTTATGATTTTTTTAATTTTTTGGCCCTATTTCACTGGTTGTTATCCCTATAAAAATATGGTATACTAAAGGCTCAAAGAGTTTGGATGGATTTTCCGCATTCCCGGTCAGGGATGGATCCATCCCTGGAAGGAATGATGACCATATGGCATATCTTCTGGACGGTGCGGTCATACTAATTATCATTGTGACTGTGGCTGTGGGCTGCCGCCGGGGCTTTTTTAAATCCCTGGTTCTTCTGGCGGGAAGCCTGGCGGCCATGGTGCTGGCGGGGCTGTTGAGCAACCCCTTGGCTTCTTTTACCTTCGATACCTTTATGAGTGAGGGGCTGAAAGAATCCATTACCGCCAAAATACAGGAGGCGGGCTCCGGATCCGCGGCCGAGGGGCTGGAAGCCGCCTTGAGTGAGCTGCCCGGTCCCATCTCCCATGCCCTGCAAGCCTATGTCGGCACCCCCGGCCAGATTGTGGACACCGTACAGGATTCCCTGACAGGAACCGCCTCTGAGGCGGCCGACAAGGTGGTTTCCTCAGTCATCCGCCCCGTAGCGGTCGCTTTGCTGGGATTCCTGATGTTCTTTATTTTGTTTGTGATCCTGATGATCGTGGTGCGGCTGCTGGCCCGGCTGGTAAAACAAATTGCCCGCCTGCCCGTACTCAAACAGGCCGACGGCCTGTTGGGCGGCCTGCTGGGCTTTGTAGAGGGGATTCTTCTGGTCCTGGTCGCTGTGACCGTGGTACAGCTGATTACCGCCTCCGCCGGCCCCGATGCCATGCTCACAGAGGAAGATGTGAAGGATTCCATAATTGTCAGCCGTATCGCCCAGCATAATCCGGTTACCAACGCCCTGGATCAGGTGCTGGACGCGCTGCCGGAGGGCATGCTCCAATAAAGGCTGAGCAAGGATGAGGTTAAACACATGATCGGAAACGTGAAATTTACGTGGAATGTTCCCAACGCTCTGTCTATTTTCCGGCTGGTATTGCTGCCGGTGTTCGCTGTGCTGTATCTGATGAGCCAACGGTATCCGGAACTGCTGTATTGGTCATTCGGCGTGCTGGTGCTCTCCGGCGTCACCGATTCCCTGGACGGCATTATCGCCAGGAGATTCAATCAGATTACCGATTTTGGTAAACTTCTGGATCCTGTAGCGGATAAAATCACCCAGGTGACCGTACTGGTGTGTCTCGCTGTACGCTACCGGTCCCTGCTCCCCCTGGTGGTCATCGTGTTTGTCAAGGAACTGGCCCAGGCGATTGGCGGCTGGATTCTGCTGCGCAAGGGCGAAAAAGTCCAGGGGGCTAAATGGTATGGAAAGGTCTCTACCTTCGTGTTCTATGGGGTCATGGCGGCCATCGTGCTGATCCCCCAAATGCCCGATTGGGTACGCCTGTGCCTGATTGGGCTGGTGGCGGCGCTGATGCTGTTCGCCTTTTTCAACTATATGTCTGTGTTCTTCAAGGTTCGCCGGTCCTATCTCTCCCAGGAGGGGAACCCCCAGGCCGGTAAGCCCTGAGCTGTACCAACAGCCGACGGCGGGCGAAGGGCCCGCCGCTGATTTTTATCCTAAGGAGGCTGCCTATGCTCTGCTCCCGCTGTAAAAAACGTCCCGCAGTGGTATTCATTACCCGGATGGACGGTGATAAGCCCATCAATGACGGCCTGTGCCTGACCTGCGCCAAGGAACTGGGAATCAAGCCGGTAGACGACCTGTTGAACAAGTTCGGGATCACCGATGACGATATGGAACAGATGGATCAGCAGCTGGGCGCGCTGATGAATCCCGAAGGGGAGGAAGGAGACGAGGATTTCACTCCCGGAGGCGCAGCGACCTTTCCCTTTCTGCAGAACCTGTTTGGTGGCGGAGCCGCCCAGGAAGGGGCGTCTGCGGATCAGAAGGCTCCCCAGGACGCCAAGGACAAAAAAGCCAAGGAGAAGAAACGGAAGTTTCTGGATACCTACTGCACCGACC
>CALWMQ010000215.1 GCA_944382025.1 uncultured Clostridia bacterium
TCCTTGGCAAAAGCCACCTGTACCGGACTGTAATACAGATTGGACGTGTGCTGGAGCGTGGCCGCCTGTTCCGTAACGGCCCGTACCCAGCCCTCTTCACAGTAGCCCAGGGCATTCACCCCTATGCCGCTGCCAAAATCAATATATTCCTTTCCCTCAACGTCCACTGCTGTGGCACCATGGCCCTGTTCCAAGGCTACCCCAAACCGGCCATAGGTGGGCATCATCGATGCCCTTTCATCCGCTTGAATCTGTTCCAATGTCATGCCGCTCATTTCCTTTCTGATTTCCGCCGTCCGTGGGCGGATAGGTGGCTGGCCCGAAGCAGCATTTCCTAACCCAGCGTCTTCTCAGGACATGTCCGGCGAGCCGGAGACCACCCCGTTCTCAAAATATATCCATCCCCGCAGTCATCTGCCACTCTAGAACTTGATCCGCTCCGGGTTACAGGAACATCGTTCCAATACCGCCGTCCGTCAGCATCTCAATCAAAATGGAATGGGGAATCCGCCCATCAATAATATGGGTACGCTTAACTCCCCGCCTGACAGCCTCCACGCAGCATTCTATTTTAGGAATCATTCCTCCGGAGATAATCCCCTGCTTTTTCAGGTGGTTTACCTCGCTGACCTGGACCACCGAAATCAGGGATTCCTCATCATCCTTATCTCGGAGCAGCCCCCGTACATCGGTCATCAGCACCAGTTTTTCGGCACCCAAAGCGGCAGCGATCTGGGAAGCGGCCGTATCCGCGTTAATATTGTAGGTATCGCCGGTTTCCCCGGCGGCGATCGTGGCTACTACCGGGATAGTCCCATGCTCCAGGCTGTTCCGGATCAAGGTTACGTCCACCTGGGTAATATCCCCGACAAACCCCAGATCGGCCGCGGTATGCTTGACCGCCTTGATCATGCCCCCATCCAGGCCGCACAGGCCGATAGCCCGGCCGCCATGGGCTTCCAACTGCTGTACAAGGGATTTGTTCACCTTCCCCGCCAGCACCATTTCCACCACGTCCATGGTTTCCCTGTCGGTATACCGCAGTCCGCCTATGAACCGGGACTCTTTCCCGATCTTTTTGAGCATGGCGTTAATTTCCGGTCCACCACCGTGAACCAGCACCACCTGGATACCTACAGTGGACAGCAGGACAATGTCCTCCATTACCGCCGATTTGAGTTCCTCGCTGACCATGGCGTTGCCGCCGTATTTAATCACCACAGTCTTGCCGGCGAACTCCTTAATATAAGGCAGGGCCTGGGTCAGTACCTGGGCTCTGTCCGCGGTGGTGATGTTCATGGAAACCCCTTCTTTCCCCATCGTCTTGATTCCTTTCCCGTCAGGCGCCCCGCCCCTTACAAGGCGGCTTCTGGCGGTCTTCCAATGGTTGAGTCTTTTCTTTTTAAGACCCCTCTGGAGGACGCTTTTTCAGCTTCGATAATCCCCGTTGATTTTCACATAATCATAGGTCAGGTCGCAGCCCCAAGCGGTAGCAGACGCCTCCCCGTCGTGCAGGGTAATATCAATCATCACTTCCGGCTGGGTCAGGATCTCTTTAGCCGTATCCTCGTCAAAGGGTATGCCAGCCCCATCCCGGCATACCGGGATTCTGCCTTTCTGTGAGACAAAGGCCATATCCACTCCTCGGACATCCACCTGGGCTCCCGAGTAGCCAATAGCGCACAGCACCCGACCCCAGTTGGCGTCCGCGCCGAAAATAGCAGCTTTCAGCAGGGAGGACCGGGCAACCGAGCGGGCAATTTGTTTGGCGTCTCCAACAGTTTTTCCGCCCGCCACCCGGACTTCCATCAGCCGGGTAGCTCCTTCACCGTCAGCGGCCAGATGTTTGACAATGCGTGTACACAGGGTTTTCAGGGCTTCCAGAAAGGCCGCATAATCCGCATCCTTCTGGGTAACCTCCGGATTGCCCGCAGCGCCGTTGGCCAGTACCGCCACCATATCGTTGGTAGAAGTATCCCCGTCCACCGACAGCATATTAAAGGTATCCTCCACCACCTGGAGCAGTGCTTCATGAAGCAGGGCGGCGGAAATTGCCGCGTCGGTGGTCAGGAAGCACAGCATGGTGGCCATATTGGGGGCAATCATACCGCTGCCTTTGGCGATCCCTCCCAGGATGCATGGCTTCCCCCCCACCATATAGGTAACGGCGAACTCTTTTTTTACTGTATCGGTGGTCATAATGGCCTCCGCCGCGTCGCCGCTGCCGGTTTCCGACAGGGCGGCCACCAAGGACGGCATCCCTTCCGCGATAGGCTCTATAGGAAGGGAGGGGCCAATCACCCCGGTAGAGGCCACGATCACATTTTCCGCCGGGATATGGAGGGCATCGGCGGCCAGACGGCACATGGCTTCCGCCTTTTCCACCCCGTCAAAAGCGCAGGTATTGGCAATACCGCTGTTGCACACCACAGCCTGTGCCATCCCGTTTTCCAGATGGTCAGCGGTGACAGTCAAAGGAGCCCCTTTGACCAAATTCCGGGTATATACCGCCGCCGCGGCTGCTGGCCGCTCCGAATAAATCAACCCTAAATCCTTTTTGCTCCGGTTTTTGCGGATTCCGCAATGGACACCGGCCGCCTGAAAACCTTTAGCGGCTGTAACGCCGCCCTCTATAAACTGTATCATCTCCATCAACCTTTCCTGGACGTATACCCCCGGGTGGAAGCCGCCAGCCTTCTCATCAAAACGCCAAAGGCACCATATCCAAGCCTGTGTCCTCCGGCAGGCCAAACAGCAGATTAGCGTTCTGTACCGCTTGGCCCGCCGCTCCTTTCACCATATTATCAATCACCGACGTGACAATCAGCAGGCCGGTATGAGCGTCCGCATACAATTGGATATCGCAGTAATTGGATCCCCGGACACTGCGGATATTGACACCCTCGCCCGGCGGCAGCAGCCGTACAAACCGTTCCGTACCATAGGCCTGTTCATAGGCGGCCCGTACTTGCTCCAGGCTCACCCCAGCTTTCATCCGGGCGTACATGGTGGATAAAATCCCCCGGTTTACCGGCAGTAAGTGCGGTACAAAGGTCAGGGTAACTTTACCCCCCGCGACTTTGGATAAGGTCTGTTCCATTTCGGGGGTATGGCGGTGGCTGGCCACCTTGTAGGCGGAAAACGCCTCATTGCAGTCTGGAAAATGGGTATTCTGGGCAGGTTTACGGCCCGCGCCGGTCGTACCGGATTTACTGTCGATGACCAGTCCGGCAGTCTCTATCAGCCCCTCCCTCAGGGCCGGAGCCAGTCCCAGAGCCACACTGGTGGGATAGCACCCCGGATTTCCGATGAGGCTGGTTTTCCTGATATCCTCCCGGAACAGCTCCGGCAGCCCATATACCGCCCGCTCATGCAGTTCCGGATATACTACCGGGCAGCCGTACCATTTCTCATATTCCTCCGGGTCATCCAGGCGGAAATCCGCTCCCAGGTCAATAAATTTCTTTCCATTCTGAGCGCACGCCGCCGCTGTTTCCTGAGACAGCCCGTGGGGCAGGGCTGCAAATACCACATCACATTTCTCCACCACCTCTTCAGCGGTGATGCAGGGCAGGTCGCAGATTTCACGGAGAGTGGGATAAACCTCTGATAATGGTTTCCCCTCAAAGGACACGGAACTGACTGCCGCCAGCTCCATATCCGGATGGCGGATCAAAATCCGTACCAGTTCGATGCCGGCATAGCCGGTGGCGCCGATAATCCCAGCTTTTATCATGGGTAACACCTCATCCTTCTTCATAGGCCAAATCAAACTCCGGCTGGCAACCGGGGGGCGAGCATCCCGGTACACGTCGGTACCGCACAGCTGTTTCCTTTTCATCAGGAAAAGCGGTTTTCCCGCCCGGGCACCCTATCCCGTTATCCCAGCAGCCGGCGTACCCGTTCCACCTCTGCCAGTACATTTTCCGGTGCGGGGCCGCCTGGCACCCGCCGCATGGCAGCGCACCGTTCCAGCCGGATAGCGTCAAATACATCCTCGGCAAACAAGGGGCATACCTCTTGGTAGTCCGCCAGGGGCAGGGTTTCCAAGGTCAGGCCTTTGTCAATGCACAGAGCGACCAAGGTACCGGTCGCCTTGTAGGCGTCCCGGAAAGGCAGGCCCTTTCCCACCAGATAATCAGCGCAGTCAGTAGCATTGATAAAACCGCCTGCCGCTGCCCGCCGCATATTGTCAGGCAGTACCTTCATGGTATCGATCATGGGAACAAAGGCGGTCAGGCACATATGGACGGTATCCAGCGCGTCAAAAACCGCCTCTTTATCCTCCTGCATATCCTTGTTGTAGGCCAGTGGCAGGCCTTTGAGCATGGTCAGCAGGGTCATCAGGTCACCGAATACCCGTCCGGATTTGCCCCGTACCAGTTCCGCAATATCGGGGTTTTTCTTCTGGGGCATAATGGAGGAGCCGGTAGAAAAAGCGTCATCCAGCTCAATGAACTTGAATTCCCAGGAGCACCACAGGATGATTTCCTCGCTGAACCGAGACAGATGCACCATCATCAGGGATAAAGCGGCCGCCAGTTCCACGCAGAAATCCCGGTCGGATACCCCGTCCAGGGAATTATGGGTAATCCCATCCATCTCCAATGTATGGGCTACCGTTTCCCGGTCCAGGGGATAGGTAGTTCCCGCCAGGGCGCTGCTGCCCAGAGGGCTAACGTTCATCCGTTTCACCGCATCGTCCAAACGGGAGATATCCCGGAGAAACATCTCCGCGTAGGCCATCAGATGGTGGCCGAAGGTGATAGGCTGGGCCCGCTGGAGATGGGTGTAGCCTGGCATAATGGTGTGGGCATGGGCTTCCGCCTTATCGCACAGCACCCGGATCAGGTCATGGAGCTGTTCCCGAATCGGCTGCACGGCGCCCCGCAGATACAGCCGGATATCCAAGGCAACCTGGTCGTTACGGGACCGGCCGGTATGCAGCCGCTTGCCGGCGTCACCGATCCGGGCGGTCAGTTCCCCTTCCACAAACGTATGGATATCCTCCGCCTCCGGATCGATCTCCAGGGTACCCGCAGCCAGATCTCCGGCAATCCCTGCCAGGCCCTCCCGGATCCTTTCCCCATCCTCCTTGGAGATGATCCCCTGCTTGGCCAGCATGGCGGCATGGGCCATACTGCCCGCAATATCCTCTTGAGCCATCCGGCTGTCGAAGGTGATAGAGGAATTAAAATCATTGGTTTTTTTGTCGATTTCTTTTTGGAACCTTCCTGCCCAAAGCTTCATATATACCCCACTCATTCTGTTTGGTGTCCGGCCTTCTGTCCCTAGGTTAACGGGCTTGTGACAAGGATAGGGGCCCACCGGAGGGGCCCCTTAAACTGTCGGTTGATCCGCCTTCACACAGCAGAAGGCAGGGCTTCTTCACGCGGTGCCTGGCACCGCGTGAAGAAAAAAGGTGTCATCCTCTTTGGAGGGCAACATAAGGGCGTATCACCCCGGTCCTACCGTCTTTGGAAAAGGCGAGTAAAAAAGCGTGGAAGAATACACCGGTTAGTACGTCACGGGGCTGAGGGAGGGGCTGCCCGCCCGTCGGGAACGCCTTTTATTTGCCCTGCTTGAGCTGTTTCATAGCCTGTACTTTGATGGGCAGGCCGAACAGGTTGATAAAGCCCTGGCTGTCGGTCTGGTCGTATACGTCGTCCTCATCAAAGGTGGCGATCTCCTCGTCGTACAGGGAGAAGGGGGAAGTAACCCCAGCCAGGATCATATTGCCCTTATACAGCTTCAGTTTTACGTCACCCGTCACATGCTCCTGGGTGGAATCCACAAAAGCCGACAGGGCTTCTCTCAAAGGAGTAAACCACTGGCCGTAGTACACCAGATCGGCGAATTTACCCGCTACCTGCTGCTGCTTATAGTGCATGGTATCCCGATCCAGGCACAAGGTTTCCAGAGCTTCGTGGGCCTTGTACAAGATAGTTCCGCCGGGAGTCTCATACACACCCCGGCTCTTCATGCCGACCAACCGGTTTTCCACCATATCCACAATGCCAATACCGTTTTCGCCGCCCAATTGGTTCAGCTTTTTAATCAGGGATACGCCATCCATCTTTTCCCCGTCGATAGCGGTGGGGATCCCCTTTTCAAAGGAAATCGTCACATAAGTAGCCTTATCCGGAGCTTTTTCGGGAGAAACGCCCAACTCCAGGATCTCATCGTATTTAGGCTCGTTGGCCGGATCTTCCAGGTCAAGGCCTTCATGGGACAGGTGCCACAGGTTCTTATCCTTGGAGTAGTTGGTCTCCCGGGTAATATTCAGCGGGATGTTGTGAGCCTCAGCGTAATCAATCTCTTCCTCCCGGGACTTCAGATTCCAGATCCGCCAGGGGGCGATAATCTTCATCTGAGGAGCGAACGCCTTAATCGCCAGTTCAAACCGTACCTGATCGTTGCCTTTGCCGGTGCATCCATGGCAGATAGCGTCAGCGCCTTCCGCCTGAGCGATCTCCACGATCCGTTTGGCGATAATGGGCCGGGCGAAGGAAGTACCCAGGAGGTACTGATTTTCATATACGGCGCCCGCCTTGACAGTGGGGAAAATGTAGTCCTCGACAAAGACCTTATTCAGATCCTCGATGTACAGTTTGGAGGCGCCGGTTTTTTTCGCTTTTTCTTCCAGGCCGGACAATTCCTTGCCCTGGCCCACATCGGCGGCCACGGCGATGACTTCGCAATTGTTATAGTTCTCTTTCAACCACGGGATAATGATGGAGGTATCCAGGCCGCCGGAATACGCCAGGACCACTTTTTTGATGTCGCTCATAGATTATCTATCCTTTCTTGGGAGACCGTTTAGACGCGGTCCCGGTTATGATGAAAAGCGGCTCTTCAAGAGGGGGCCGTAGGCCGGCTCAAGGAGAGGTTATGGGATTATTATACTCATCCGTTCCTCAATTTGCAAGAGTATTCAGCGTATAATTATGCCAAAAGGCGAAATTTTGGCATCCTGCCGAAAACTTCGCCTGTGTAAACAATTATTTTTAATAAACTAGAAATTTAGCACAAACCATATTCATGAAACTATGAATATATATACGCTTTTGAATGAATATTCCAAAAATCGCTTTTTACTTCTCCAAAGGCAGCTTTTCTTGACGGGCAACCGCAGCTTCCAGCAACTGCACGGCAACGGCGAATCCCCTACGGAAGGCTTCTACCGTGAGCAAGTATTCCGCGTTCAGAGTTTGCCGCATAAGGGATTCATAAACTCCTTCCAATTCCGGCGTCAGCTGAGAACGGAAGGAATCCTCCTGTTCCCGGATTGCCCGGCGGGCCGAGCCATACCCGGGAACTTCCTCAATATCCCGAAAGTTAAGCTTCAGTTCTCCCTCAAACAACTTCCCCAGTATATCTTCCATTTCCAGCATCCTTTCACCTGAACTCTGTGGCCTTATTATAGTCTACTAATTGTATAAAAAACAAGACCCTTAGAATCGATTTGTCAGCTTCCACAAAGCCCCGGGTTGGGCCTTTTTTAGACAGTATTTCCGCCATTTCTCGACAATATCCTACAAAAAGTATGGTATTGTCCGTTACACTACTGTTTGTAGTGATTCAAAAAATAAATATTTTGTATAATATACAGTGGGAAAAATAATCGGGCTTATTATCCTACTCATCGTAGTTTTCTGGACTTTTTCATACAAAATGTAGTATACTGTAGCGGGAGGGATTTAAATGGAACGTATTCAGGATTCTCGGCTTCGTTTGAAGGAGCTACGGGTGAATCAACAGTTGAGGCAAAAAGATGTGGCAGAATTGTGTCAAGTTTCTGACGCGACCGTGGGACATTGGGAACATCTGAAACGGCATGTCTCCATAGATTGCCTGACTACCCTGTGCGCCTATTACGGGGTGTCGGCAGATTATATCCTGGGCTTGCCCCAGGGTTTAGATTATCCAGGCCACTGACCGGCTGTGACCAGGCCTTGAAAGGTTTAAAATAACCATGGATCGCGGCAGGACAGACTAGTGAGTTTGTACGATCCGGTCCTTGCTGGCAGCTGTGCCTGCGCCTGTCGCCGGAGATCATCTCCAGCCCCCGGATAATGGGCGCCTGCCGCAGGCCGGCCCCCCCAGAATGTTTTTCATCCGTGGGAGTGAAGGATGGTTGGGCAGGCGCTGTCCGCAGCCGCCTTTCCCCATCTTTCGCCAGGAATCCTGGACATATCCCCTGCGGTACGACCCATTTCTCCCTTGTAATCCGGCATAGGATTGGGTATAATAGGAAAAAGAACCCAGACGTTAAATCAGACCATCAAAAGCGGATGTTCCCGGTTTGCCGGCCCGCTGGAAGTCGTCATATAAGAAAGGATGAATTGCCATGGATCATACCTTGCAGGAAAAATATGCCTTATGGCTGAGCAAAGCCACCGAGGATCCGGATCTTACCGCCGAGCTGCGCTCGGTGGAAGGTGATGAGGAACAGGTGAATGACCGCTTTTATCGGGAGCTGGAATTTGGAACCGGCGGCCTGCGGGGCGTTATCGGTGCCGGGGATAACCGGATGAATATCTATACCGTACGCAAGGCCACTCAGGGGTTGGCCGATTATCTCAACAGCCGCTACCATCAGTCTGCGGTGGCTATCTCCTTCGATTCCCGGATCAAATCGGATCTTTTCGCCCGGGAAGCCGCCCGGGTTCTGGCGGGCAACGGGATCATTGTCCATATTGTCCCGGAACTGGAACCAACACCCGTACTGTCCTTCGCCGTACGGGAATTGCGTTGCCAGGCTGGAATCATGGTCACCGCCAGCCATAACCCGGCTAAATATAATGGTTATAAATGTTACGGCTCCGACGGCTGCCAAATGACCGACTATGACGCCGGCCAGGTCACCGCCTGTATCCGGAAGGTAGATATCTTTGATGGCGTACGGGTAGCGGATTATGATCAGGCCGTTTCCCAAGGCATCATCCGGGTCATCGGGCCGGAACTGTTGGAGAATTTCCTGAAAAACGTGGCTTCCCGGCAGGTCAATCCCGGGATTTGCCGTTCCGCCGGCCTCAATGTGATGTATACCCCTCTCAACGGCACCGGCAACAAGCCGGTACGGGAAATCCTGCGCCGTATCGGTGTGGAACAGGTAACGGTGGTCCCGGAGCAGGAACACCCGGACGGGAATTTCCCCACCGCCCCTTATCCCAACCCGGAAATCCGCCAGGCGTTTGAATGCGCTCTCAAGCTGGCCCGCACCGTAAAGCCGGATCTTCTCCTGGCAACCGACCCGGATTGTGATCGTGTAGGGATCGCCGTGCGGGACGGGGAGGATTACACCCTGATGACCGGCAACCAGGTGGGATGCCTGCTGCTGAATTACATCCTGTCCTGCGGTACAGAAAAAGGGACTCTGCCCGCGGATCCGGTAGCGGTGAAAACGATTGTTACCTCCGACCTGGCAGCCCGGATCGCTGAGAAATTCCACTGCCATATCATCGAGGTTCTTACCGGCTTCAAATATATCGGGGAACAGATCGGTCTGCTGGAAAAAGCGGGGCATCCAGAACGGTATGTCTTCGGGTTTGAGGAAAGCTATGGGTATCTGTCCGGCACCTATGTACGGGACAAGGATGCGGTTGTAGCGTCCATGCTGATCTGCGAGATGGCCGCCTACTACAAGGAGAAAGGGCTGTCCCTGCTGCAGGTAATGAATGAGTTGTACGCCCAGCACGGCTATTATCTCCATTCCCAGATCAACGCCCAGTTCGAAGGTGAGGAAGGAATGGAAGCCATGGCCCGGCTGATGTCAGGGCTCCGGGAAAACCGGCCCCAGGAGATTGCGGGAGCAAAAGTCGTCCGTTTCTCGGATTACGAGTCATCCCGCCAGATAGATCTGGCCACTGGGGAGGAAACAGCTATTCATCTGCCTAAATCCAACGTTCTGACCTTCGCCCTGGAAGGCAACGCCAGCGTTATTATCCGGCCGTCGGGTACCGAGCCGAAGGTAAAGGCGTATATTACGGCGGTAGGCTCCGATGAAGCCAGCGCCAAGGCCATGGCGGAACAGCTGGAAGCCGCGGCTAAGGATCTTCTCCGGGCATAACACTGCGGCGTGTCCCGCCGTTCCGGGTCAGTCCAGGTGTATAGGCGGGAGATGTCTTGGGCAAAAGAGCGTACACAGGGCAGTTCTGCCACTGTCTGTCCCAGACGGACAGCTTGAATCGGTTATTGTTTCGGCGGCGGGCCTTTTCAGAGCCCGCCGCTTGATTTACCGGGACGGCGGCTGTTTTCCACAGCGTTTCCCGGAAGGAGAACATCTGTCAGCCAAAAAGCACCGGCGCAGGGTGAACCTCCGCAAGCTTTTGAAGAGCCTGCCAATAGGTTAAAAAAGGAAGGAGAATTTGCAAGATGGAAGAATGGATCATCCGCCAAGAACAGCCCGGCGATTACGTCCAGGTAGAGCATTTGATCCGGGAGGCTTTCTGGGATGTATACAAGCCGGGATGCGATGAGCATTTTATTGCCCACCGTCTGCGGAATTGCCCGCTGTTTGTCCCCCAGCTGGATTTGGTGGCCCTGGACGGGGACAAGGTGGTGGGAAATATCCTATATTCCCGGGCGAGTATTGTCGATGACAGCGGCGGCAACACCGAAGTGCTGATATTCGGCCCGCTAAGCGTGCAGCCTGCATATCAGGGTCGGGGGATAGGTTCCCTGCTGGTCCGGCGCAGCCTGGAAAAAGCCCGGGAACTGGGCTTTCGGGCGGTATGTGTCTTTGGCGATCCAGCCTATTACCGGCGGTTTGGCTTTGAGCCGGCCGCTCACTTCCACCTGCTGCCTCCGGATGGAACCCCTACCAACGCCTTCCAGGCAATAGAATTGGTACCCGACGGCTTAAAAGGCGCTGCTGGATGGCTCCTGTTCAGCCCGGCATTTTCGGTAGATCCGTCGGAACTGGAGGACTTTGACAGCCGGTTCCCACCTAAAGAAAAGCATATCACCAGCACCCAGCTGTAAACCACCTCAAGAGGTGGCAAAGACGAAAATTCACGCAACAGGCAAGCGGCGCTTTCCGGGCTAATCCAGCCACCGGGAAAGCGCCGCTTTCGGCATAGGCTATTCCTGTCTTACGAAGCAGATAATTCGGTTGACCTCCCGGAACCCCACCGCTAGATGGAAACGGTGGCTTTCCAAATTGTCCAGTTCACAATCGCCGGCAAATCCCTCGGCGCCCTGTTCCCGGGTCCATTCCTGGCAGGCGTCTGTCAAAGCCCGGGCAATCCCCTGGCGGCGGTATTCCGCCTCCACCAGAATTCCTTCTAAAAAGCCGGCGGGCGAGGAATCAATTCCCTCCACATAGTCTCCGCGGAGACTGCATTGGGCAAACCCGACAGGTTTCCCGTCCTTCCAGGCCAAAAACACGGCACTGTCCGGTTCCAGAACCGCCTTTTGCATCTCCGGGAGCAGTTCTTCGTAAGTGTGGTTCGGCCATAACTGTCGTGCCAGACAGGTTACCAGCGGGATATCCTTCCTACCGGCTTTGCGGATATCCATAGGTTTTTTCTCCTCTCCAGGTATACCTCTTTTCGTTACCCTGCTGTTTTCTTGTTGGTATCTATCTTGTAGAAACACCATCTCTCCCCTATTTCCCTGGGAACGGCGTTCCAGAGAAAAGGGGCCCTGGTTACTCAGGGCCCCTGCGTAGGTATCAGTTATGCAATTCCAGCAGTTTTTGCTTCAATTCGCCTTCAATCCGGCCGATTTCCGCCTCAGCGTCCCGGCGCTTCTGTCGTCCCTCGTCCTGAATGCGCATGACTTCATCCAAGGTAGAGATCAGGGATTCATTGGTATGCTTCAGGGTCTCCATGTCCACAATACCCCGCTCAGACTCCTTAGCAGTCTCTACCGTTGCCATTTTCAGGGCATCCGCATTCTTTTTAAGCAGTTCATTGGTCATATCGGAGACCGCGCGCTGAGCTTCCATAGCCTGCTTAGAGTGGTTCAGGCCCAAAGCCAGCACCATCTGGGATTTCCACAAGGGAATGGTATTTACCAAGGTGGACTGGATTTTCTCCATCATCAGGGTATCATTGTTCTGTACCAGCCGGATCTGGGGCGCCATCTGGATGGAGATGATACGGGTCAGCTCCAGGTCATGGATCTTTTTCTCAAACCGGTTGCACAGGGAATCCAGATCATTGGCCGCCTGCGCGTCTTCAGGGAGGCCTGAGGCCTTGGCTTTATCCCGCAGAGCTACCAGATCGGTTTCACGTACCTCTTTCAGGCGTTTTTTCCCGGCCAGGATGTACATGGAAAGTTCCTTAAAATAGGTCAGGTTCAGCTTGTACAGTTCATCCAGGGTAGCGACGTCCTTCATGAGAGTGACTTGATGGTTTTCCAAGGTATCGCAGATTTTTTCCACATTCGCTTCCGCCTTATCGTACTTGGCGGTCAATTTCGTGGCGGACTTTTTGAAGAAGCTGAAAATGCCCTTGTCCTCATCAGGTTCGATACTCTTCAGCTGGAGAACCAGGCTGGTCAGCATCTCACCGACCTCGCCCATATCCTTAGCGCGGATATTTTGAAGAGCGGATTCGGAAAAACCAGCCACTTTCTGCTGGGCCGCGGCTCCATACTGCATAATGACATTGGAATTGGTTACATCAATGGTCTGGGCAAAAGATTCCACCATCTGCCGTTCCTCGGGGGTCAGGGTAGACTCATCCAATTCCACGGGGACAATTTCATTGTCTTTGACCTGAATATCCGGGGCCGTTGTGGGCTCCAGGGTCAGTACCGGCACCTCTGAGACCGGGTTCATCTGCTCTGACATGGACAACACGCCTTTCTGTTCAAAGTCTTCAGTTACCATCGGCTTATACCGGAATCATTCTTTATTGTACGCAAAAACTCCAGGGAAGTCAAGCAAAAGCATCGGAATGGGCGTCTCGGCGGAACCGGATCCGTCTCATGGCTGAAGGTCATTCCTACAACGGATGATTGAGGGGGCTCTTTTCCAAAATAAAAGCTGTCCAGCGGCCAGCATGGGTGGAAGCCTATGCGGCGATGTCACGCCGTAGCCGTGCCGTTGGCAAACGATCGCTTTTGCGTCTGAGGAAGGTATAAAACGGTTCGTGCTTCACACACTAGACCCAGATTGACCGGAGCGTTAAAAAGCCCGGCCGGAAAGGAAGGTAATGATTTATGAGCAAGAAAAGCAAAAAGGATACACGTCCGACAAAAATTTATCCGGATCCCGTTATGGGCCCGATCCGCGGAGCTTACGCGTCCCAGCCTATCAGCAAAGCTGACAGCCGATTTGAGGCTACCGGGGTAGCCCGGCCTAATGACGCGAGTGTGGAAGAAAGCCGGGAATGGATTCAGGAAAACAAACTGTAAATTACTGTTTCCTTGTTTCACCGGGTTCTTCTCGTGCTCTATGAAAAAGGTGAGTCCCTCTGCGGAAGGCGGCTGGGGCTTTACCCCTCGTCCCCTCCCCTTACGGTGTCCAAAACCGCTGTGCGCCGCCCCGGCAGCTGTCGATTTTGACCGTGGTGCCAACCCCTGCTCCCTGTTTCCCGCACCGCGGGCGCTCCCAGGCGTTGCCTTTTACAAAAGGCGGCCGAAAACTTCCGATGAACCGTCACCCAACAGGCGTTTTCCATTTCAACGCAGGCCCGCCATTGCAGGCGGGCCTGCGTTTCATATTCCGCTCTGGAAAGCCATACACTATAATATTACTGTCTCTTATTTTCCATGCCCCGACGCTTCTCCGCCAACAGCCGTTCCTTGTTGGGACGGCTGTTATCTAATAAAAATGAAGCCCACGGCTGCCGGTTTCCCCCATCCCGGTCCCATATCCGGCATTGCTGAAGGATATCCAGATATTCCGCCACCCGCTTTTCCACCGGTTCCCGGCAGGCTTCCAGGCCGGTACCGCGGACCAGGGCGGTCAATTCATACATGGGCAGCCCTATAGCGTGGGTCTCTACATGAACCACAGCACACGCCTGTCCCACGGCATGACACAGGGCCGCCTCCTCCGGAGCCGCCGTTTTAGCCGCCTGGTGGGCAGCCAACAACGCCTTTTTCGCCTCCGGCATCTTCACCTCTCCAGCAGCCCATCGCCGGCACACCTCTACTGCCTTCCGGGGGCGCTTTTCCTCCGGCAGATGGGAATCTAAAATTTCCAGCGGCCTTTCCACGCACGCGAACGCCCATTCTACCAGCACCCGGTGGCTTTGAAGGCTGATCTCCTCCAGCAGTTTCTGAAGGCACAGGTTATCCCGGGTAAATAAAATCTGGTTGCGTTTCCGCAGGCGTCTCTCCACCTGTTCCACCCAATCCATATCTATGGGCCTCCTTTACATCCGCTCACATACGCATTCCATCTGCCTTGTGCTCCTATCATACCCATATTGCCCGCCTGTTTCAAGGGAAACCCATAAAAATATCCGATAGAAATTGACAAGCGGTCTTCAGTGTCGTATACTGAAATTTCTGACATATTCACTGGTTATGGAGGTCAACTGTATATGGATATCTTCACCCTTCTGATGCTGGCTATCGGCCTGTCTATGGACGCCTTCGCCGTATCCATCAGCAATGGTATTGTCATGTGCCATGCCGGCTTTGGGAAAAGCTGCAAAGTCGCAGGCGCTTTTGGTCTCTTCCAGGGGCTGATGCCGGTCATCGGCTATCTGATCGGCCGGACATTTGCTTCCCAAATCCAGGCCTTCGACCATTGGATCGCTTTTGCGCTGCTGGTATTTATCGGCGGTAAAATGCTGTGGGAAGTGTTCCATGAAGACGAGGGGGAAAACGTGCCCAAAGGGGATCCCACGGATTGGAAAACCCTGTTGGTTATGGCTATTGCCACCAGCATAGATGCCATGGCCGTGGGAGTTACCATGGCCCTGTCTGGCCGGACCGGGTTATTGTCCTCGTCCTATGGTTACCTCCTGTGCTCCCTGATCATCGCCTGCGTGACGTTTGTCATTTGCCTAGCCGGAGTCAATATTGGATGCAAAACCGGCAATAAATACGGTAAAAGGGCTGAAATCGCCGGTGGAATTGTCCTGATCCTGATCGGTGCGAAAATCCTGCTGGAACATCTGCTGGGCCTGTAACAGCCCATCTCCCCGTCATCCTGGTAAGATGGCGGGGAGATTTTGTGTTAAGGATTCAACCGCAGATAAAAGTGGAGGCCATACCTGTTGGTATGGCCTCCACCTGATATAATGAAGCAATGGATATTCTCCGGTTCCCTGCCGGATCGGGAGTCAGCCCGATGCTTGCTGTGCTCCCCAGGCTCTACACTTGGCGGCATTGTCCGCCGTGGCGCCTACCAGAGTCGCATCAGCCACTCCACCAGAAACACCGTCCCGGTAGAAACCAGCGCCACCGGCAGCAGATTAAGCCCCGCAAAGGATAACAGTAAAGCGGCCGCAAAGCCTGCCACCGCGGACCAGGGGGTAGCGGTAGCGTAAAGGATGGCGGGGAAGGTCATAGCGCCCAGTACCGCATAGGGCATATAATACAGGAAAGACTGTAAGAACTGGCTTTTCACCTTTTTCCGCATCAGGGACAAAGGCAACACTCGTGGGATATAGGTAACCACTGCCATCACCAATACGGCGGCTGCCCAATATAGCGTCTGGTTCATGCGGCTTCCCCCTCTTCCTGCGCTTGGTGAACCGGGAAGCGAAGCGCCAGCAAAGCGGACGCTGCCACCGCCGAAAGAATCAAGGCCCATCCGGACGGGACCAGGCGCAGTCCCGGCATATACCGGAACAGACAGGATAGCCCTACAGCTATCAGGGTAGCAAAAGCAATGGGCTTTGATTTCTTAGAGGGCGGTACCACAATGGCGATAAACATAGCGTACAAGGCGATTCCCAACGCCGATGACAGGGATGGCGGCAAGGCGGCGCCTAGCAGTGCCCCCAATAAGGTGCCTAAAACCCATCCGCCGTAAGGCCCGGCCGCCAGCCCGGCAAACAGCCAGCCGGACAGGTTTCCTTTTTTCTGCATGGCCAGGAAAAAGATCTCATCGGTGACACCGTTGGCCAGCAGCAGCTTTTTCCAAAGGGCCATCCCGGTCATTTTCTGGGACAGGGACATGGACATCAGCATATAGCGGATATTAATGACGAATACCGTTACCCCAATTTCCGGCAAAGGCGCCCCGGTCAGCATCAGATTGCCTCCCGCAGCCTGTCCTGCCGATGTGAAATTGGTGATAGAGATCATCAGCACCACATACCAGGGCAGCCCTCCGGCGGTAGCTGTCACCGCGAAGGCGAAAGACACCGGCACATAACCCAACGTCACCGGCAGCCCATACCGGAACCCTTCCCAAAAACGCCGGATCCGGCCCGGCGACTCTTTAACCTGGGCTTCCCGCCCCATGGCTCATCCAATCCTTTCTCTGCCCGGCGGCGACAGCAAACAGGGGCAACGGTCAACCGGCAAAACCGGTGACGGCTACCCCTGAAAATCCGCCCGGTGCCAGTATCAGGCACCCAGATAGGCCTGTTTCACCTGCTCGTTGTCCAGCAGATCCGCCGCGTTCCCCTCCAGGGATATGATCCCAGTTTCCAGAACATAGGCCCGGTTAGAAATGGACAGGGCCATTTTAGCGTTTTGCTCCACCAGCAGTACTGTAGTACCTTCCGCGTTGACCTGGGTAATACAATTGAAAATCTCCTGCACCATAATAGGTGCCAAGCCCATGGAAGGCTCGTCCAGCAGCAGCATCTTTGGACGTGACATCAGCGCCCGGCCGATAGCCAGCATCTGCTGCTCGCCCCCTGACAGGGTTCCTGCTACCTGCTTGCGCCGCTCCTTGAGCCGGGGAAAGCGGCTAAAAATCTTTTCCAGATCCTCATCAATCCCCTTGCGGGCGCTGCCGGTACGGATAAAGGCGCCCATCTCCAGGTTTTCCAGCACCGTCAGGCTGGAAAAAACCCGTCTGCCCTCCGGCACCTGGGCCAGGCCCATGCGCACAATCTTATGGGGCTCGGTTTTAGAGATATTGGCCCCCTGGAATTCAAGAGATCCGGTCTTGCTGCGCAGCAGCCCGGAAATCGTATGCATGGCAGTGGTTTTCCCGGCGCCGTTAGCGCCGATCAGGGATACGATTTCCCCCTCGTCCACATGAAACGAGATCCCCTTCAGCGCGTGGATAGCGCCGTAATATACATTGATATCATTCACATTCAGCACAGTGCCCATTATTACGCCTCCTCAGCCGCCCAGATAGGCCTTAATAACCTTTTCGTTCCGGCGGATTTCTTCTGGGGTCCCGGAAGCGATCAGGGTACCGTAATCCAGCACATACAGCCGTTCGCAGACACCCATGACCAGGCTCATGTCATGCTCGATCAGCAGGATGGCCACATGGAACCGGTTACGGATTTCACGGATGACCTCCATCAGCTCATGGGTTTCGGTAGGGTTCATGCCGGCGGCCGGCTCATCAAGCAGCAGAAGCTTGGGCTTAGAGGCCAGAGCCCGCAGAATTTCCAATTTTCGCTGCTGTCCGTAAGGCAGGTTGGCAGCCTGCTGGTCGCCCACGTCCTCCATATCGAACAGGCGAAGCAGTTCCCGGGCTTTCTCATCCACGGTTTTTTCCTGTTTCCAATAGGTGGGAAGCCGGAACATCCCCGCTACCACCGAATATTTCATATTCTGGTTCATAGCGACCTTGATATTGTCCAGCACTGTCATATTCTTAAACAGACGGATATTTTGGAAAGTACGGGCAATACCGATCCGGTTGATCTGATAGGGCTTTTTCCCGATAATGCTTTTCCCCTCAAAGCGGATAGCGCCTTTGGTAGGGGCGTACACCCCGGTCAGCAGGTTAAACACCGTCGTTTTTCCAGCGCCGTTGGGCCCGATGAGGCCCACAATCTCTTCCTCATCAATCCGGATATACACATCGTCCAGAGCCTTCAGGCCGCCGAAGGTAATCCCCAGATCCTTGGTTTCCAGTACCGTCATGACTGAGCCTCTCCTTTCCCGCTGCTCTTTTTCCGGATAAAGCCTGTTAGCTTCTGGAACAGGCCCGGAATGGAAATTTCGTACCGGCCAAGCAAACCGGAGGGCTTAAAGAGCATCACCAGGATCAGGATCACGGAGTACACCAGCATGCGGTACTGGTCGAAATCCCGGAGCATCTCCGGAAGCAGGGTCAATACGGAAGCGGAGATAACCGATCCGGTAATGGAGCCCATACCGCCCAGCACCACCATAATCAGGATCTCAACCGACCGGTTAAAATCGTATTTGGAGGGGTCAATCATACCGGTCTGGTGAGCCGCCAGGCCACCCGCGATGCCCGCGAAGAAAGCGGCCAGCACGAAGGTAAAGAGCTTATAATAGGTGGTATTGACGCCCATGGATTCGGCGGCGATCTCATCCTCCCGGATAGAGAGGACCGCACGGCCATGGCGGGATCTTCCGAAGGTAAAGCTAAGGAAAATCAGCAAAGCCGCGATAGCGAAGGCATAGATAAACATACCCGCCGGGTTATTCCGCGTCTGCAAAGAGCTGATACCGCCCAGTCCCTGAGCGCCATTGGTAATTTTCAGGTTATTGGCAACCACCCGGATGATTTCCCCGAATCCCAGGGTAATGATGGCCAGGTAATCGCCGCGCAGGCGCAGGGCCGGGATGCCGATCACCACGCCGAACACCGCCGCCAGCAAGCCGCCCAATATCAGGCCGATGGGCAGGCTGACGCTCAGTGGCAGGCCGATATTCTTGGTAAACAGGGCGGCGGCATAGGCCCCCACCAGCATAAAGCCGGCATGGCCCAGCACCAGCTGGCCCAGAATCCCGGTCACCAGGTTCAGGCTCACCGCCAGGATCACGTTAATGCACACATTGGTGATGATCGTCGTGTTATAACGGCTCAGGGTACCGCTGTCGATGAGGAACAGCAGCACCGCAAACAGGATCACCGTCAGGATAGCGTTCACACCATAGTAAACGCCGGTTTTTTTCTTCAGCGCTCCCATGGCTTACACCTTCTCCTTTCTGTTTTCGCCCAGCAGACCTGTAGGCTTGATCAGCAGGACCAGGATCAAGATGCCGAATACCACGGCGTCATAAGCGGTAGAGGTGACATACCCTTTCGTCAGGGTCTCCGCCACGCCCAATATGTAGCCGCCCAGCATGGCACCGGGAATGGAACCAATACCGCCCAGTACCGCGGCGACAAAGGCCTTCAGACCCAGCAGATTGCCCATGTCAGGGCTGATCTGCGGATAGGTGTTGCAGTACAGCACGGCGCCGACCGCCGCCAAGGCGGAGCCGATAGCGAAGGTAAAGGCCACCACATAGTTGGTATTGATCCCCATGAGCTTGGCGGCACCCGTATCCTCGGAGGCGGCCTGCATGGCCTTGCCGATTTTGGTCTTGTTTACCAGCAGCTGGAGGCCTACCATCATGATCACCGACACCACGATATTGATCACCGTTTTGGAGGGGATCGCCAGACTTCCCAGGCTCAGGGAACCGAAATCGATCAAGGTGGGAACTGACCGGGGATTGGAGGAGAACAGGATCATAAACAGATTTTGCAGGAAGATACTGACCCCCAAGGCGGTAATCAGCAGGGAGATCCGGGCCGCGTTGTGGACCAGCAGCCGGTGATAGGCTACCCGCTGGATGAGCACGCCGGCCACGGCGCAGACCAGAATGGCGGCGGCAATGGCCATCCAGAGAGGCATCCCCAGATTCACCAGGATCAAATACAGGATATACCCGCCCACCATGATAATATCCCCGTGGGCAAAGTTGATCAGCTGCACAATACCGTACACCATGCTGTAGCCCAGCGCCACCAGGGCATAGATACTGCCCAGACCCAGGCCGTTGAGAGTCTGTGTAATAAAATTCATTGCCGCACCTTCCAACTCTTATGAATTCCGGTCTGACAATCCAAAAAGAGGGTGTGTTGACACCCTCTTTTTGGACCGTATATCCTATCCTTTTGAATGTCAGCTCATGGAATAACTTTCGACGACCTTATAGTTCAGGCCTTCAAAGGAGGTAATAATAGCTTCCCGAACCGGGTTGCGCTTGTCATCGAAGGAAGTGGTACCGGTCAGACCTTTGTGATTGGTTTCCTTCAGGGCCGCGATAATGGCATCGGAATCGGTGGAACCAGCCTTCTCAATCGCTTCGGCCATAATCATCATGGAGTCATAACCCAGAACCGCAAACATGCTGGGCTCCTCATTATAGGTTTCCTTATAGGTTTTCAGGAAATTCTGCAGGGCCTCATCAGTGCTGGAGGCGGAATACTGGCTGCAGAAATAGGCGTTGGCAACCACATCGGCGTTGGCCTCGTCCAACTGGGCAGCCACGCCGTCCCAGCCATCGCCGCCCAACAGGGTGCAGGTCAGGCCCTGGTCCTTTGCCTGCTTGGCAATCAACACCACGTCATTGTAGTACACGGGCAACAGCAGCACATCCGGATTGCTCTCCTTGATCTTGGTCAGCTGAGCGTTGAAATCGGTGCTTCCGTTGGCATAACCCTCCTTGTTGGTAATGGTTAGTCCCAATTCCTTAGCCTTGGCTTCAAAGGCATCGGCGATACCGGAGGAATAGGAGTCGCCTGTATCGTAGAGGATGGCGGCCGTCTTAGCCCCCAGCTTCTTGAAGGCATAGTCCGCCATCAGCTGGCCCTGATAGGGATCAATGAAGCAGGCGCGGAACACGTTTTCCCCATAGGTGGTGATGGATTCGGTAGTGCCGGAAGGGGTGATCATGGGCAGATTGTCCCGGGCAGCCAACTGGGCCACCGCCTCGCAAGGAACCGAGGTCACGTCGCCGATCAAGGCCACGATCTTGTCCTGGTCCACCAGACGGGTATAAGCGTTGGTGGCCTCGGTGGCATCACCCTTTTCGTCGTAATAGACATACTTGATCTGCTTACCCAGAATGCCGCCGTTGGCGTTAATATCCTTGACTGCCAGCTGGACCGCGTTGTTCACCGCAACGCCGTACTGAGCCACACCGCCGGTCAAGGGAGCCAAACCACCAATGATAATCTCATCGCCGGTTCCCTTGTCACCGTCTTTGTTTCCACAGCCCGCCAGGGAGGCGGTCAGCAGAACGCCTGCCATCAGCAGGGCGCCCAAACGCATTTTTTTCATAAACAATTCCCTCCCAAAAATAGATGGTTTTCATTTTCCAGCCAAAGAACTTTGTCATTTCATTATAAACGATATGGCACGGATTTTTCAAGGTTTTTTTCGGGCCGCCGCTTATCTTTTCCAATTATAAAAGCTTTTTCGGCATTTTGCAACCTATATTTCGCTTTTTTTCATGATCCCATGATTTCCAGCCGAAAGATCCGCTTAGTTCTGTAAAAAAATGACGTTTTTTTCGTAGAAAGCATCATAAAGGCGATACAGGGGAAGTAGGCGGAGGGAATCAGGTGCCATACGGGTCGGGGTACGGTACCCCTCTTGTCAGAGAAAGGCTGGCTATTTAGAAGAGCGGATAGGATACGGCGCGAAACGCCCCGGCCAAGAAGGCCAGGGCGCAGATGTCCGATTTTCTATTATACGAAATCCACCCAAGGGGGCATCATCCAGCCCGGCCGGGAAGACGCACCGTGAAGGTGGTTCCCACGCCGGTTTCACTGTCCACCCGGATATCCCCTCCATACAGGCTTACAATATGCTTGACAATGGATAGGCCCAGGCCGGTGCCTCCCATTTCCCGGGACCGGCCCTTATCCACCCGATAGAACCGTTCAAAAACCCGCTCCAGGTGCTCAGGGGGAATACCAATGCCGGTATCATGAACCCGGATGACAGCCACCCCCATCTCCATACGGGCGGATACATTGAGAGCCCCGCCTGTCCGGTTGTATTTGACTCCGTTTTCCATCAGGTTTTTCATCAGCTGATACAACCGCCGGGGATGGGCCTGTACCTGGAGACCCGGTTCAATAAAGGTGTGGATGACCACCCCTTTGGAGGCTGCTTCCGGCTTCAGGGTCTCCTCTACCCGGCTGATGGTCTCCCGCAGGAGGCTGAACGGCACTTCCGCCTCCGCCCCGCCATTCTCAATCTCGGAAAGCTGCAGAAGATCATCGGTTAATTTCTGCAGCCGTTCCGCCTCAATTTCAATAATTTCATAAAAGGACCGGGCAGTCTCCTCATCCCGCTTCCCGCTTTTCAGCAATTCTATATATCCCCGAATAGAGGTCAGCGGGGTTTTCAGTTCATGGGTCACATTGGCCACAAAATCACTGCGCATCTGTTCCAGCTTACGGATCCTGGTCACATCCGAAATGACGGCCAGGGCACCACCCTCACCCGTATCACTGACCCGAGCCGCGTAGACCTGTACAATACTGTCCCGCCCAGCCAGCATCCGGGTATCTCGCAGGCTCCCCCCCTGGGTGAGTACCCGGTGGAGCAGATCATCAATATACAGGTAATCGGCCCCGCATTCCGACAACCGCCGGACAGTAGCCGGACAGTCTCCCAGCAATTCCCGAACCCGGTGGGTCATGAGCACAATCCGTTCTTCCGCGTCGATGGCCACCACCCCGTCATCCATCCCTTGCAGGATTCCAGCCAGACGCTGAGTGCTGTGTTCCAGTTCCTGATGGGCCTCTGTCAGCC
>CALWMQ010000216.1 GCA_944382025.1 uncultured Clostridia bacterium
GGATGGCCGTCTTTATCAGTATCAATGGGTTCCATAATCGATACATCCTGAGCAGTCTTTTTGTTGGCCCTGAATTGCATCAGGATTTCATTTTCAATACACCGGGAGGCGTAGGTAGCCAGGCGTATCCCTTTGGTATAGTCAAAGGTGCTGACCGCTTTCATCAATCCGATGGTACCGATGGAAATCAGATCATCCTGGTCCCGGACGGAACTATAGTATTTTTTAATGATATGCGCTACCAGCCGGGGATTGTGCTCCACCAACTGGTTACGGGCGTGGATATCGCCGTGTTCCCGGAAGGCCTCCAGATAGGCTCGCTCCTGCTCCGCAGTCAGCGGCCGGGGAAAAGAGCCGGAATTGACCACATGGAGCGCCATATAGAAAATATTGGACAGGGACTGTAAAAATTCCAGAAACATGATACACCCTCCGCTTATCAAATGAAGATATGACCTTAATAAGACAAGATTTGTTCCGATTTTATTAATCACGACTCATATTTATGCGCCAAGCCGGTCAGAAGTGCCTGTCTGCCTGAAAAATGGACAGGATCCGTCATAAAGGAAAGCCAGAGGCTAACAAATCGCTCCGGCTGGCGTATAAAAACGGTTGGAGTGTTGTTCGGACTGCCGTACCAAAGGGAACACCGCCTGTGCAAAAAGGAATCCCCTGCGCAACACACAGTGTTGTGCAGGGGATTCCTTTTCCCAAACTATTTTGTAAGTATAGGAACCTAAATTTTTACTCACCGGTGGGAAAAGCCTAATGGATATGGTTGGGAAAACAGGCTGCGGGGTCAAACGCTCCAGTTGGCCTCCAGGAATTGGTCTACCGGTTTAAACAAAAGCAGACGGCGCCGGCCGCCTAAATGGATCCACATCAGCCAGCATAACACCACCGTGCCAACCAGGCAGATCATCATATCTTCCATGGTGTCGGACACCCCGTTGAACCCTACATACGGGGCAATACTGTATTGGGAATCATCTCCCGTGAATACCCACATAAGATATTCCAGAATTTCCCACATTCCCGCCGCCGTCATGGAGAAGAAAGCGGAGAAGGATACCGCTACCAGCCGGTCCTTTCCCGGTGCGGCCTGTTTATCCTCGCGGAAATAATAATAGACACATAGTCCTACCGCCGCGAATACCATGCCGCTTACCCCGTGGGTTAACAGGTCATAATAGGCGAATTTGCTGTACCAGCTGAAAGCAACCCCCAGTTCAAAGGCCATGAAGATGAACACCAGAAGGCAGATATCCGCCAGATATGCGGGTTTCAGCCGGAAAATCAGGCGCAATAGCGGTGGGATCAACAAAAAAAGCAGCCCCACCAAGCCTAAAAATCCCCGGGTTTCCCCAGGCGCAAAAGCGGTATATAAACCAATGGCAATTCCGCCCAGAGCATATAGAGTAACGGTTATCCAGTAGGCGAGCCGCCATCCATTTTTGTTCCGCACAAATCTTCTCCCCTTTCCGTCCTTTTTATACTATGCACCATATATGCCGTGCAAGTCAAGTTCTTTATGCCGGTTAGTATTGTCAAAAAATAGACAATTGTGATATAATGACCGGGTGAGACTAATTCCTCTGCCGGGACATGCCTGGAGAGGAGCGCAGGATACCATTTATTTGGGTGCGCAGCAGGACTGTGCCGCTAAAGGACAGTCAAGATGCTGCGCCTTTTCGCTGGAATCATACAAAACAAGGATGGGATGGACAGGTGCAGTTTTTGGAAACGTTAGTGGATTGGCTCCATGAATTTTTATGGAGTGGCTTGCTGATCCTTCTGCTGGGGGGAGTAGGGCTCTTTTTTACTTTTATATTTAAAGGCGTGCAGATCCGCCGCTTTATATCCGGGTTCCGGGAAATCTTTTCGGGTTTCTCCCTAAAAGGGGAAAAGGCGGGCAAACATGGGATGAGTTCTTTCCAGGCGGTCACGACCGCTATTGCCGGGCAGGTAGGTACCGGTAATCTTGCCGGTGCAGCCACCGCCATCGTGCTGGGAGGCCCCGGAGCGGTGTTTTGGATGTGGGTGGCGGCCTTCCTGGGCATGGCGACGATTTACGCGGAAGCCCTGCTGGCACAGAAATTTAAGACGAAGGACCGCCATGGGCAGACAGTAGGCGGCCCCGCTTATTACATTGAACAGGGACTGCACTGCAAATGGCTGGCAAAGGTGTTCGCGGTATTGATTATCCTGGCGCTGGGGTTCACAGGCAATATGGTCCAGTCCAATTCCATTGTCTCAGCCTTTGCGGTATCCTTTTCTATCCCCTCCTGGGTGGGCGGCCTGATTGTGGCGGCTCTGACCGCCGTTATCCTTCTGGGCGGAATCCGCCGGATCGCTTCTTTTACCGAAAAGGTAGTCCCGGTGATGGCCTGCCTGTATCTGGTAGGCGCTTTGGTGGTGCTGGGCATTAATTCCCGGCAGATTCCGGAAGCCTTTTCCTCTATTTTTGTCTGCGCTTTTCATCCCGAAGCGGCGTTTGGCGGGGCAGCAGGCTTCACCGTGATGAAGGCTATGCAGTATGGTGTAGCCCGGGGCCTATTTTCTAATGAGGCAGGTATGGGCTCCACGCCCCATGCCCATGCTGTAGCCCAGGTGGACGCGCCGTATAAGCAGGGACATGTCGCAATGGCCAGTGTGTTCATTGATACTTTTGCGGTACTGACCCTGACCGCTATGGTTATCCTGACCTCAGGGGTTTTGCCGGGTATGCTTTCCTCTGACCCGGGAATTGAGGTAACCCAAGGCGCATTTAACGCCGCCATGGGCAGTGCCGGCGGGCCCTTTATTGCGGTATGCCTGTTGTTTTTCGCTTTTTCCACTATTATCAGCTGGTCTTACTATGGCGAAACCAATATCCGATATCTGTTTCGCTCCCCGGCGGCCGTATGGGTATATAAGGTGTTGGTGGTTTTACTGGTATTTGCAGGGGCCTTATTCCGGTCCGGCATTATCTGGAGCCTGTCCGATATCTTCAATGGCCTGATGGTGATTCCAAATCTGATAGCGCTTGTGCTCCTGTCCCCGGTCATCCGCGCCATGAGCCGGGAGGATGTGTCTCCCCTGAAAAAAAGGCGGGTACCTAAACTGGGCATGGATGGTAAGTGATACCTCTGCTTCTTTTCGACAAGGATGGGGGAAGGGTGCCTACCTCTATCCATGGATTCCATAGGGAGTGGCCTACATTGCCCTATTGACCGCTTTACCCAGACCGGCGTTGATCTGCGGACAGGTTGTTCCATACTGTGGGTTTAAGAAGGCTGATACAGGCTTCCCGCTTTTCCTTCCATCCGGACGGTGTCCTTCCCCAGTGGGGGACGCTATCCAGAATCCCTGCCAACAGCTCCGATCTTGGTTATAAAGAGGAGGAAAGTGCCCCGGGGGAGGTACGCTCTCCAAAGTCATCCGCCTTCACCATCCGTCCCGGTGACCGCCTCACCTCAAGAAAGGAAATCTCTGAAAGATTCTCGCCTTGACAAACCGGCTGCTGAAGAGTATACTATAATTTGTTATTATATTTTACAGGCAAAGATGGGGATCAGTAGGACGGAACCTGTGCTTTTAGAGAACAGCCGGTTTGGTGCAAGGCTGTACACAGTTCGCCTGAAACTCACCCCGGAGCCGCCCGCTGAACCCGTGAATGGGTAGGTGGGGCCGGTTTCCCACCGTTATCGGGGGCAGCATTCGGACAGCTGGCGTCCTGATGCGGTGAGTGGTCTCCTTTGGGGAGGCAATAAGAGTGGTACCACGGAGCGGCAGCCTTCGTCTCTTTTTCGACAGGAGACGAGGGCTTTTTTCGGCCCGGTTTTCCTGCCGGCCGTCGTCCGGCAGGAGGACAAGGGTCCAACCTTAAACGGAAGCCCCGGATCCCCCATACAGTACCCAGTCACAGGAAAGAAAGGAAAGGTTACTATGAAACGCAACGGATCAGATATCCTGATAGAGTGTCTGTTGGAGCAAGGGGTGGATACGGTGTTCGGCTATCCCGGAGGCGCGGTGCTGAACATCTATGACGCCCTGTACAAATACAGTGACCGCATTCAGCATGTACTGGTAGCCCATGAACAAGGGGCCTCCCATGCCGCTGACGGATATGCCCGCGCTACCGGTAAGGTAGGGGTATGCATCGCTACTTCCGGCCCCGGCGCTACCAATTTGGTAACCGGCATTGCTACCGCGTATATGGATTCCATCCCGGTGGTGGCCATTACCGGTAACGTGACAGTACCCCTGCTGGGCCGGGATTCCTTCCAGGAAGTGGATATTACCGGTATTACCATGCCTATTACCAAGCATAATTTTATTGTGAAGGATGTCAAGGATCTGGCAGACGTGGTGCGGGAAGCCTTCCGCATTGCCCAGAGCGGCCGTCCCGGGCCAGTGCTCATCGATATTCCCAAGGATGTCACCGCGGCGGAAACCGAGTATGAACCGGTGCCCGCTGCCGGTCCCCGTCCCTTCGCTCCGCCCAAAGAAGAACGGCTGAGTATGGCGTTGGACCGGCTCGCTGCCTGTGAGAAACCCCTGATTTATTTTGGCGGCGGTATGATTTCTTCCGGGGCGGAGACGCAGCTTCTGGCCCTGGCAGAAAAGCTGGATATCCCGGTATGCTCCTCCATGATGGGACTGGGGGCGTTCCCTCCCAGCCACCGCTTATGGTTGGGTATGGTAGGCATGCACGGTACCCTGGCCGCTAACCGGGCGGCTCGGGAGTGCGACCTGCTGCTGGCCTGCGGAGCCAGGTTCTCCGACCGGGTGGCGGGCAGCCGAACCGGATTCGCTCCCCATGCCCAGGTGATCCATGTGGATGTGGATCATGCGGAGTTCGATAAAAATGTGGCGGTTGACGTACGGTTGGCCGGAGACCTGAAGGAAGTTCTGACCAAATTAACAGAGCGTTCTCAGCCCGCGCGGCACACCGCCTGGGTGGATACCATCGCTTCCCTGAAAAAAGCCTATACCCCGCTGGAGGCTGGCCCTGAGACGGTTCCGGATCCCCTGGCGATTCTCCATACCCTGCGGCGGCTGACCCCAGACGATACCATTGTGGCGACCGATGTGGGACAACATCAGATGTGGGCCGCCCAGCATTTTGAACTCCGTCATCCCCGGACATTCCTTACATCCGGCGGTCTCGGAACCATGGGTTACGGCATGGGAGCGGCTATCGGTGCCCAATTCGCCTATCCTGATCGGCAGGTGATCCTTGTTTCCGGTGACGGCAGCTTCCATATGAACCTGAACGAACTGACCACCATGGCTTCGTATAACCTTCCCATTGTGGTGGTGGTGATGAACAACCAGGTGCTGGGGATGGTGCGCCAGTGGCAGAAGGTATTTTACGGGCGCCGTTTCTCCGCTACCGATCCTCACCGGAAAACCGATCTGGTTAAGCTGGCCGAGGCATTCGGCTGTACCGGCATGCGCATCGCAAAGGCCGCCGATATCGAGCCGGTTCTGAAGGCTGCCTTGGATCTTCACGGGCCGGTAGTGGTGGATTGCCGTATTTCTCCCGATGTGAATGTGTTGCCCATGATCCCTCCCGGCGGCACGGTGGAGGAAATTATTGAGGAGATGAACGAGTAACGCCAAGGGTTTTATAGTGAGAAGAGCCCCTTTGGCCTGCCTCTTGTCCCAGCCGTCGGGATAAGCGGTATACCGGTACGCCGGCAGATCCGGGGCTATTTTTATCACCGCTGCCGGCGGAATGCCGTGGGATTGGAGAGCCGGTTGGATCAGGCTGTGTCCGGTGTCCGCGGATTCGGGACAGTTTATACCCTTCCGTCGATTGTACGGGAGGCATCTCGATCAATATGGCTTTTCTCCCGTGGAGCCTGTATATACCAATCCAGATAGAAAGGATGACATCCCTATGGAGCAGCCAAATGTAAAAAAGAAAATCCTGTCGGTGCTTTCGGTGGAGCATTCCGGTATCCTGCCCCGGGTTACCGGCCTGTTTTCCCGCCGGGGATTCAATATTGATTCCATTATCGCCTGCAAGACCGAGAATCCCAAAACCGCGCGCTGGACATTGGGGGTTACGGGTGATGAGGCTACCTTTACCCAGCTGATGCGCCAGCTTCTCAAGCTGGAGGATATTATTACGGTAGAGGCCCTGGATCCGGAAAACTGTTCCAACAGCGAACTGCTGCTCATCAAGGTGAAAACCGCGGACAGCGGCCGTGCTTCGGTGCTGAAAATTTCCCAGACCTACGGGGGAAGGGTGCTGGACGTGGGGGAGACCACCATGACTTTGGAGATGACCGGCCAGACGGAGGAGATTGACCGGTTTGTCTCCCGTATGGAGGAGTTCGGCATTGTAGAGCTGGCCCGGACCGGGATCACCGCCCTGTCACGGGGAGACGACACCATACATATGGTGGACTGACCATATAGGAGGGGCGCTGAGTGGGAGGCCCCCCTATTCTGATTAGGCGCCCCAAGTGGGCCCCGGATTCCCTTCAACATAGTTGCTGTGTATAAAGCCGCCGGAAGGGCGGGCTTTTCCGGACACGGCGGTCATGTTCCGTCTGCCGGAGCCGTTATCCGACCCTGTTTTGCCAGGGATTTGAGTACAAGGAGGAATTGCAATGGGAATGACAATGACGCAGAAGATTTTAGCCGCCCATGCGGGGCTGGAAAAGGTAGTACCCGGCCAGCTGATAGAGGCTAAGCTGGGATTGTGCCTGAGCAACGAGATCACATCCCCGGGGGCAATAAACGAGTTAGAGCGTTGTGGAGCCGGCCGGGGAAGCGATAAAAGACGGGTAGCCCTG
>CALWMQ010000217.1 GCA_944382025.1 uncultured Clostridia bacterium
CCGGATGGCGTTAAGTACCAGCTTCAGCATTCCCTGAAGGGATTCCTCATTGAAGGATTCCTGCAGGATCACCCGCTCCTTCAGGGTAATACGTTTTCCCACCACCCAAAAAATCATGGCGGTAATGGTCATGAATCCCAGGCCACCGATCTGGATCAGGCAAAGGATCACAATCTGTCCAAACAAAGAAAAGGTAACGCCGGTGTTTACCACCGTCAAACCGGTTACGCAGACCGCCGAGGTGGCAGTAAACACCGCGTCCACAAAGTTCAGCATGTACCGATCCACCGTAGCGATGGGCAAAACCAGCAGTCCCGCCCCCAGCAGAATCACAGCAAGAAAGCCCAGTGCCAAAATCTGCACGGGCTTCAGTGATCGGGCTTTGTTGCGAATCCATTTGGCCATCTTGCGGACTCCTTATCAATTCAACGGCATAGACCACGCTCTTTCAACTCCCGGAAGGGAGAACGCGGTCCCTATATATTGCAGACATTATAGCACCATCCCCACAAAATTGCAACCATGATTTCCCCAAAAAACAGCCGTCAATCCGGTAGGCTGGAAATCTTCATTTCCCCTTCATGGAATCTTCCATTTTAGCCCATTGACCCGGCAGCCGAATTGGGGTAGACTACTATACAGAACCATCGGGAAAGGCAGGGGTTTATATGACGGATGCCGCTTGTATTAAAGTCGCTTCCTTCAATCTCAAGCGAGCCTCCCACCGGGGCGCACACGCCTGGGAAAACCGGCGGGAACTGGTTGCCCGTGTGATCCGGAATTCCGGCGCTTCCATTCTGGGGGTGCAGGAATTGCTTCCGGAGATGTGGGAGGATTTAAACAGCCTTCTGGAAAATTACAGCATATACGGCCAGGGGCGTATGAAAGACCTGAGCGAGGAACAGTCTGCGATTCTGGTACGCAATGACGACCTGCGGCTTGAGGGAGGCCGGACCTTCTGGCTGTCCAAGCACCCGGAACGCAGTGGCAGCCGGGCGTATTTCGCCGTATTTCCCCGGATTTGTACCGTCTGCCGGGTCTATATCCGGGAGTACGGCCGGACCGTGCGGGTATTCAATACCCATTTTGACCACATATGCGGCCCCGCACGCACCCTAGGTGTACGGATCATCCTGGAATATATGCATCAGCTCAATCAGCAGGAGCCATTGCCTACTATCCTGATGGGGGATCTGAACGCGGGCCCAAACAGCAAGCCTATCCGCATCCTGTCCCAAAACCTCCATCATTACCCGGATATCCATCTGACCAATATCTATTCTTCTCCCGGCGGTAACCGCATCCGCGGAACGTATCATGGATTTACCGGGCAGATGAAGTTCCGTCATCCTCTGGACTACATCTTTGTCAGCGATCATTTTACCGTGCGGGATACCTATCTGGACACTACCAGTATCGGCGGAGCGTATCCCTCTGACCACTTTCCCCTGATTGCCGTCCTGGAACTTCGGGCTTAAACGAAATACACCGGCCCCACTTTTCTCAAAATATCCCCCGCCATTTTTAGCTGTTGTCCCTGACTGGCGGCATATACTATGGAATGAGGCAGGGGCTGGCCCACGGTAGAAGCAAGGAAACAGGTACTTATCTCCCCGGTGCCCGGTGCTGCAAAGCAGCACGCTCCTTATCCAGTTCCGCCATCAGCCGGGCCAGGCTCCAGCTCTGGTTAGCGGCGGTGACCACGGCTTTCAGCGGGATGATGATCCCTTCCCGTTTCATGCCCGCCAAAAGCCCATCCAACTCTTTGGAAGAAAGCCCTGCCATAACCATACAGGCCCCCTGCGGTAACGCCGGCCGCTCTTTCACACGCCAATCCCGGTCAAAGCCCGGGAAACCCGCTAAAGCCCCTACCTGCCGGTCCAGGCTCTCCTCCTCCAAGGGGCAGGCTTCCATGAAAAGGGACTGGGCCAGCACCTCCATTTTGTTTGTTTGTTCCGGAGTTAGCCCGTACAGCAGGAGTTTCCGTTCCTGGGAGGAAGGGATTCTTGCCTTCACGCCAATACACTTCCTTTTTTATTATATCCGATTCGCCCCTGACGCTTCAGGCGCTTGCCCGGTAAATGGGCAGGGCTTGACAGTCGGGGCTTTTTTCGTTTTTGTCACCCATGGATCGGGTTGATATAAGGGCACGGCTGCTCCCGGGCCGGGAACCCACCCATGCGGCTTTTGCGCCGACAGAAAAACGTATTCCGCCGTCATCTGGAGGCTCCGGTGCGGCAGACGTTACCCTTTCTGCCCCGCTTTCATCCCGACGCCTCCCAACATGGACTATACCAAGCGGCTTCAGGTTTGTCAACTACCGCCCTAAGGGATACCGCCACGCGGGGATGGTACCGTTTTCCTGGCGGGCAAACCAGATCCCCCTGCCTCTCACAACCACCGCTATTCCCAGCTGGCGGCTAGCCTGTGTAAACCTTACGGGCACCAGAATCCCCTCCCAGTACCAACCCGGATCCGTCCAGGGACGTACCTGCCAGGGATTCGCCCAATCCCAGCCGGATTTCGCATTGACAAATTCTAAACAATCAGTCATAATAAAGTCACACCAATATAGGAGTGATAAATATGGGTTATACCTTAGCGCAGAAACTGATTAAGTCCCATTTGCTCTCCGGCGACATGACGGTGGGCAGCGAAATCGGGCTGAAAATCGACCAGACTCTTACCCAGGACGCTACCGGCACCATGGCGTATCTGGAATTTGAAGCCATGGGCGTTCCCCGGGTGAAAACCGAACGCAGCGTGGCGTATATTGATCACAACACCCTCCAGACCGGATTTGAAAACGCGGATGACCACCGGTATATCCAAACCGTATGCAAAAAACACGGCTTGTATTTCTCCCGTCCCGGCAACGGTATCTGCCATCAGGTACACCTGGAGCGGTTCGGTATTCCAGGTAAAACCCTGATCGGATCTGACTCCCATACCCCTACCGGCGGCGGTATCGGTATGCTGGCCTTTGGCGCCGGCGGCTTGGATGTGGCGGTAGCCATGGGCGGCGGTCCGTATTATATCACCATGCCTAAAATGGTCCGGGTCAACCTGACCGGGCGGTTACAGCCCTGGGTCGCGGCCAAAGACGTTATCCTGGAGGTTTTGCGCCGGATGTCGGTAAAAGGCGGCGTGGGCAAAATCGTGGAATACGGCGGTGAGGGGGTTCAGTCCCTGTCGGTGCCGGAACGGGCCACCATCACCAACATGGGGGCTGAATTGGGCGCTTCTACCTCTATTTTCCCTTCCGATGAGATTACCCGGGAGTTTATGCGGGCACAGGGACGTGAGGCAGACTGGGTTGCCCTGGCACCCGACGCTGACGCGGTATATGATGAGGTCATTGATATCGATCTGTCCGCCCTGCGGCCCTTGGCTGCCTGCCCCCATTCCCCGGACGCGGTCAAAGCGGTGGAGGATATCGGCGGTATCCCGGTGGATCAGTGCTGTATCGGCTCCTGTACCAACTCCTCCCTGATGGATATGCTGAAAGTGGCAGCCATCCTCAAAGGCAAAACCGTACACCCCCGTGTCAGCCTCTCCATAGCCCCCGGTTCCAAACAGGTTTACAATATGCTGGCGCAGAACGGCGCGCTGGCTGACCTGATCGCTGCCGGCGCCCGCATTTTGGAATGCGCCTGCGGCCCCTGTATCGGCATGGGCCAGTCTCCTAATTCCAAAGGGGTTTCCCTGCGGACCTTTAACCGGAATTTTGAGGGCCGCTCCGGTACGGCCGACGCGCAGGTATATCTGGTCAGCCCGGAAACCGCAGCGGCTTCCGCCCTGACCGGGGTGTTCACCGACCCACGAACCTTGGGTGAAATGCCCAAAATTGCCATGCCCCACTCTTTCCTGATCAATGACAATATGATTGAGCCCCCCGCTCCTGTGGAAGAAATGGATCAGGTGGAAATCGTACGGGGTCCCAACATCAAGCCGTTCCCCCAGACCTCACCCCTGATGGAAACGGTAGAGGCTAAGGTGCTGTTGAAGGTCGGGGATAACATCACTACCGACCATATTATGCCCGCCGGAGCGAAAATTCTGCCTCTGCGGTCCAACATCCCCGCCATTTCAGAACATTGCTTTGTTCGCTGTGACCCGGAGTTCCCCGCCCGCTGCAAAGCCGAGGGACAGGGAATCATCATCGGCGGGGCTAACTACGGCCAAGGCAGTTCCCGGGAACACGCGGCCCTTGCCCCACTTTATTTGGGGATCAAGGCGGTGATTGTCAAATCCTTCGCCCGGATCCATGTGGCTAACCTGATCAACGCGGGTATTCTGCCCTTGACCTTCGCTGACGAGGCGGATTATGACGCCATCTCCTTTGGGGATGAGTTGTGTCTGCCGGATATCCGCCGCCGTCTGGATCATGGGGAACCGGTAGTGCTCTTGGACAAAACCACTGGCCGGGAATTCCCGCTTTGTGCCAATTTCTCCCGGCGTCAGGTGGATATGCTGCTGGCCGGAGGCCTGCTGGATTACACCCGGGAACAGGGCTGATCCATGCCCCAAGGTGAATTTTTCATGATAGGTGGTCTTTTCCATGGCTAAAGGCGATTATATCTCCATGTCTGTGGTGCGCCGTCTTCCACGATATTACCGGTTTCTGTATGACTTGAAAGAAAACGGCGTTACACGGATATCCTCCCGGGAGCTGTCCCAGCGTATGGGCCTTACCGCCTCCCAGATCCGGCAGGATCTGAACTGCTTCGGCGGTTTTGGACAACAAGGCTATGGCTATATGGTGGAGCAGCTGTACGATGAAATCGGCAGGATCCTGGGAATGGATCGGCTGGCCAATACCGTACTTCTGGGAGCGGGGAATATGGGGCGCGCCATTGCCAACCATATGGATTTTGAACACCGGGGTATCCGCCTGGTAGGTATCTTTGATGGTTCGCCGGAATTGATCGGTACCACTGTCCGCGGCATGGAAGTGCTGTCTACAGACCGGTTGGAAGAGGTCTGCAACGCCCAAAAGGCTGAGGTTGCCATTCTCTGTATCCCTAAAGAAGCGGCCCCCCAGTTGGTGGACCGGCTGCTGAAACTGGGAGTCCGCGGTTTCTGGAACTTCAGCCACTATGATATTCCTACCCAGGAGACCGGCGCCGTGGTGGAAAACGTTCATTTGGGTGACAGCCTGATGACCCTGTCCTATCAGCTAAAAAAGGATCGGATCATGGAATAATTCGTTACCCCGTCATCTAACGGGTAAACTTCACCGGCCGCGTCAGAGCCGCTGCCGTCGCTCCCTGGACGGAGACGATATGACGGGTTCAACCTGTGCAAACAATCACACCGCCCACCGTCCATGGCGTATCCTGAATACCTGTTTCTTTTAAAAAAATTGCAGCCAACCCCTTTCCCGTCCTTTATCTGTGGGTATACGGAAATAAAGAACATACAAAGCGGCTGTCCCGCCGATTGGCGGGACAGCCGCTTAATTTTAGACATTATTGTATATCAATTTGATGGGAAGTTGGTACCGGGGCAGGCTGGGCTTTGGGAAGCTCCAGCTCCAAAATACCATCCTTATAGGCGGCAGCAATCTTGCTGGTCTCAATGCCGGAGACATCAAAGCTCCGAGAATAAGAACCATATTTGCGCTCCCTGCGGATGTATTCTTTTCTCTTATCCTCCTTCTCTTCGCTGTGCTGAGCGCTTATTGTCAAGGTATCCCCTGTCAGGTCAATGTGGATATCTTCCTTCTTGAATCCTGGCAGTTCTGCCTCCAGCACATACTTATCACCCTTGTCCAGCACATCGGTACGGAATTGAGACATGCTGTCGCTCAGCCCGCCGAAAAAGCTTTTCTCCATATTGTCCAGGTAATTAAACAGGTTGCGTTCGTTACGTCCAAAAGGCATCATTTCAAACATAAGTCATACCTCCAATGAAATACATGTTAATTTTGAGTGTTCGTCAGGCTTCATATGGGATCCTTATATGGCCCATAGCCATCATCCTCTTTCTAGGGCGGCTTCTCCGGCCGTTCTTTTTCTCTTGGAACAACTACAGTATACCCAGAAGTTATGACATTTTTTAATATTAATTATGAACCGATTGTAAATATTAGCACTCTTTATATTAGAGTGCTAATCAAATGCGAAGCATGTAAACCATTCTCAGACACGGCACCTTGCCAAGCGGAAGCTGAACAATGTTTTAGGAAAAACGTCATCGGCGAACCCGTGAACGGACGTACATTTTTGGGGCAAAGCCGCCGGTAACACACTTTAAAATTTAAATTCCTGTTGCTGTAAATACTCACAGCACTTAACTGAATTCTCCTCAGCCATATTCACGCATCCATTTTTATCCATGCCTTATATTCGCTTGCGGCACAAAATGATCAGCGCCAGCATGTGGTTTTGTCAGCAAAAAAGCCAAAGCCGAATCGGCTTTGGCTTTTAAGGCTATATTTCAGCATCAATTATTGCGGATAAGCAATCCCATATTGTCCTTAAAGTTACCGCAGGCAATTTGAATAAGATCCACCAAAACGCCAATACCGCACAGACCAGCGGTAAACAAATACAGGATACCGGTTCCCGCTTTTCCCACATAGAACCGATGGATACCGAGACCGCCCAAAAAAATACACAGCAACAAGGCAGTTATCTTGCTCTTCTGGCTCACCATATTTGTATAATTATTAACGACCACCGTTGGCTGCTGATATACAGGAGGCTGTTGGTAAACCGGGGGCTGAGGTGGTACTTGCTGCTGAGGCGCATTGCAGCCTCTGGGGCAAAAATTACCTTGATACTCTGTGCCGCATACAGGACATTTCATAAAATTCCCTCCATAAAAAATTGAGATGCTTATGTAGTATAGTATACAATGCCTCATTTCAAAAAACAAGAAAAATTACATATTTTTGGTAAGGAAAATAATATCTAGAAAACTAAAAATTTCTCTTGCGTTTATTTGCATGGTGTGATATAATACCTCTCACAGTCTTTTGGTAGTCTTCTTTCAAGAATGGCTCAAAAGTATGTTTGGTCAATATTTCCGGGTGTGGCGCAGATTGGTAGCGCGCTTGAATGGGGTTCAAGAGGCCGCTGGTTCGATTCCAGTCACTCGGACCATAGAAAAAGCCAGTAACCGTAAGGGTTGCGGGCTTTTTCTTTTTTTGCTGTATCTCCTTTCATTCCACCGGTTTCTAACACTTTTTCTAACGCTTCTCCCAAAGGCTGCTGCTCAGGGTGTCCGCCATGCTTTGCTTGCGCGCCGCATCCAGATGACCATACAGATTTGCCGTCATTTTTACATCGGCATGCCCCATCCATTCCTGAACATCTTTCAGCGTACAGCCGTGATTCAGCAGCAGACTGGCACAACTGTGGCGCAGTTCATAAAAACGAATAAGAGGCAACCCATTCTTTTTCAGCAGCAGTCGAAAATGTTTTGACACATAGTCAGGAGAAAAAGGACGCCCGTCCGGCCACTTAAACACATAGGGAGTGTCATGATAGCCTTTGCCGAAAAGGCTCCGGTTTTCCTCTTCTGCGGCCCGGGCTTCTTCAAATATCACTCTTGCCTCCTGCGTAAGGGGAAAGGAACGGTGGCTGCTGGCGTTCTTTGTCTTATCCTTTGCCACCGCCTTGGTAACTTTGGACACCGTGTGTTTGATTGTGAGCAATCCGTTCTCGAAGTCCAGGCTATCCCATTGTAACCCCAGAAGCTCACTGCGACGCAGTCCGTATAAGGCGGCAATATGTACAATCGGCCGAATGGGGTCGTCGCCCAACACTTCAAACAAGGTTTGCAGTTGGCTGGCACTGTAAAATTTAGCGGCGTATGATTTCTGCCGGGGCAGCACGGGGCAGCACGACAAAGCCACAGGGGTTGGAGGCCACAAGGCCATTTCGCACAGCCTCATTCAGCGTTTGGTTGATGATATTCTTCAGCAACCGCAAGGATGCCGGTGATAACCCGCCTTTGCCGTCTCTGCGTCCGTTTTTTGCCTTTTCATCGAAAAAGGCCTGTAACACATCTACCGACACTGCCGACAGCTTTAAACGGCTGTTGTCAAAGTACGGCAGTATATGCGTGTTGGCCAGTACCTCATACCCCTGATAAGTGACCGTATCCACCTTGCGAACACACATACTTAACCATTGTCTCACACATTCGGAAAACTGCATATCGGCAGAAGGCTTCTGCGGTTCGTACGTTTGCAGGGTTTCACGCAGCATTTGTTCCGCTTTGCGCTTATTGCCTTTCTCATCCAACCCGGTGCTTATCCACTTGTTTTTCCTTTTGCCGTTTTGATGTATGTTAAGCACCATATAAAATTTTCCGTTTTTTACTTGCAGACTTCCTGTCATAACAAACTCCTTTCTTGACAGTTAGATTTGTCTGCGATTACACATTGACTGTATATTGAGCGGAACGGACATATTGCATCAAGCTGAGTTTTGGGATGATGATTTTACGGCCGATCCGCTTACAACCGAGAGAGTGTTCCCTTATCAGGCGGTAAATGCTGTTTACAGATATGCATAAAGCCTTGGCAGCTTCCTTCGGCGTCAGTATATCCGGATAATTATTAAACATGGTTTATCCTCCCTGCATGTCATAGTCATCCACGCCGAAGATCAATTCCTCTATATCATGAATGCGACGCAAAAAGGCCCTGTATGTCTCCGGCTCGTTCTCCTGAACATTCGGGTACTGTTGTTCCAATGGGATGTTACTGATGATGTATACCGTATCGAAACAGGCCACTTTATCAGCATATCGGTAGGGAAGCATTACCGGATAGCCATCCAGATATTTCAGCATGTCGGCAATTGATAAGCTGGAACGAAATTCTTCAAATACAATGACCTTCTCCCCTTTGTAATTATCAAAAGGATGGTCATAGTTGGTGACACGATAAACGTTACGATAACCGTATTGTTCCATGACGCTGCGGGTCTTGCCCGTTCCGGTCCTTCCATACAGATAAGTAACCCGCAAATCACGCCATTTTTCTCTATATTCCTCTTCCATCAGTGTTTGACGAGCTTGCTCAATATGGGATAACTGGTTTATCGCAGAAGGAAAAGTACGAAGTATGTCGGCATTCGACGCACCGGCTTCCACCATCTCCATGATTTCCTCAGTTTGCTTTTTGCGGCGATCCTGTTCGGGCGGTAACGGTCCGCTCTCTTCAAATGTGCCCGGCACACTGGTTTCGTGTTTGGCGTCCTCTGCCCACTTTCCTTCCTTGCGTACATAATCGCGGTTTTCGTGATGGGAACCGCGGGCAATTTCAATGTGCGCACCATAAAACCGTTCCTGTATCATGGCGAATTCTGCCGGGTTGCGAAATGCCAAATACAGATGCATATGGTATGTACCCTGCTCCAAACCCCTTTCATCACCCATACACCAGTACATGCAGGATTTCAGGCCGTTCAAAGTGTTGTGAAGAACGTCGCGGGTAAAACCATGTTCTACGGGGTTGTTGATTGTGAGCAGATATTTTCGGCTAGCTTGCGTTCTGGGCATATTGTTTTTTCTCCTTTCGTCTGAGTTAAACCATCTCCTCTCTGTCTTCTGATATTGCGATGGTTTCGGACCGCATACAATCATGTACACAACTTACAGCGTTGCACAGGGTAATACTATCCCTGTGCAATCCCGCTGCGGCGGGGCTGCCAATATGGCGGGGGTATTTCACCATTCTGAGTAACTGAATACGTAAGCCCGTCTGACTTCTTTTCCGTTTTCGCATAAGGTGTCTAGAGATTGCGGCCACGTTTGGTTGTCTGTTGAACCGAGTGACTGCTACAAGGGCCAATACCGCGCCGGGAGACGGCGCGGTCTCGC
>CALWMQ010000218.1 GCA_944382025.1 uncultured Clostridia bacterium
GGGAAGAAAGGCATTACGGTCAAAGTCGATGCGGCTTTGCATGCCGAGATTACACAATATCTGCAAGACCACGGGATGACGATGACGGAGTTTGTCACGCTGGCCTTGCAGGATGAACTGCATCCTACACCTCCATTCTAAAGTCTAATTCGCCAATTTCCAACCAGATGCCTTTTCACGGGCGTGGATGAAGTCTGCATAGATTCCAGTTCGATGGAGAAGTTCCTCATGCGTTCCTTCCTGAACAATCCGGCCATCTTCAATCGCAATGATGTGATCTGCTTTTTCAACAGTTTTAATACGATGGGCGATCATAATGACCGTTTTGTTTTCTGTTAATTCTTCGATGGCCGCTAAAACCTCATGCTCGTTTTCGGTATCCAACGCACTGGTTGTTTCATCTAAAATGATAATTGGAGCATCCTTCAAAATTGCTCTTGCGATGGAAATCCTCTGCTTTTCTCCACCGGACAGATTGTTGCCGCCCTCCTGCACAAGCGTATCATACCCCTCTGGCAGAGCCATGATAAAATCATCACATCTTGCCGCTTTTGCAGCAGCCCGAACTTCTTCCAATGAGGCAGTTGGTTTAAACAATTAAACATAGGTATTTGTATAAACGGGTAAGCCGAAGTACAATAAATAGGAAAGGTCAGAGCGATATGCCGTTGAAAGAGAACAGAAAACACACTTGTGTAAGCCGTTAAGCCCAGTGTTTTCAAGGGATAGAGAGGACGGGCTACATTTTAGTTCCCCATTTGGTGGTATGTCGCCCCTACCATCATCAACACTTTTCTGGAAAGCTATGATCTATCGGGAAAAATCATTATTCCTTTCGCCACGTCTGGAGGCAGTGATATGGGCGCGACCAATGAGGGTCTGGCACCGTCCTGTAAGGGCGCTGTTTTAAAAGACGGGCGAAGATTCTCTGCGGATGTGTCGGAGCATGAGCTGAAAGCCTGGTCAGAAACCGTTGAATAAGGGATAGGAGGGAATGATACTATGGTCAAAAATGTACTGGTTGTGTCTTCCAGCCTTCGTCAAGGAAGCAATTCTGAGGCGCTGGCTGCCCAATTTGCCCGCGGCGCGGAGGAAGCGGGGCATAAGGTGGAAAAAATCAGCCTGATGGGGAAAGATATCCGGTTTTGTAAAGGATGCCTGGCCTGCCAAAAAACAGGGAAGTGCGTAATAGCAGATGACGCTGGGACAATTGTGGAGAAAATGCTGGAGGCGGATGTCATTGCGTTGGCAACGCCTGTTTACTACTACAGCGTTTGCGGCCAGCTGAAAACCATGCTGGACCGGGCAAATCCGCTTTTCTCAGCGGACTACCGGTTCCGGGATATCTATCTGTTAGCCACGGCGGCGGAAGATGCCCCTGAAACGGTTCAGGGAACGGAGACGGTGGTTCAATGCTGGGTTGATTGTTTTGAGAAAGCAGCACTAAGGAAGACGGTATTTGCGGGCGGCGTCACAAACCCGGGTGAGATACAGGGGCATGCCGCGTTACAGGCGGCTTATACGGCGGGAAAGCAATTGTAATGTGAAAGGAGACTGGGTCATGAACGATTTTGTTTTCCATAACCCTGATAAGGTATATTTTGGCAGGGGACAAATAGAGCATTTGCCTGAAGAACTTTTGAAATACGGCAGAAAGGTACTGCTTGTTTACGGCGGCGGTTCCATCAAGCAAAACGGGATTTATGATACTGTGGCCCGGCTGCTTCAAACAAGCGGCATAGAGATGTTTGAGCTGGCGGGGGTTGAGCCAAATCCCCGCTATACAACAGCCAACAAAGGGGCGGCGATTTGTAAACAGGAAAATATTGATGTGATCTTAGCGGTCGGCGGAGGATCCGTGATTGACTGCGCGAAAGGTGTGGCGGCCGCGGCCATGACCGCCAGCGGCGATGTATGGGAACTGGTTTCCAACAGGGTATGGGTAACAGAAGCCTTGCCCGTAGTAGCGGTACTCACCAACGCGGCGACCGGCTCGGAAATGGATACCTGGGCAGTGATCTCCAATCAGGATACCAATGAAAAGATCGGCTTGGGAGGCAGTGCCCTGATCCCCAAGGCAGCCTTTGAAAATCCCGAATACAGTTTTTCCCTCCCAACTTACCAGACTGCCTGCGGCGCGTTTGATATTTTCAACCATGTTCTGGATAATTATTATCTGGCAGGGGACGCGACCTTTGATATGGTATTGGAATTCCAGGAGGCTGTCATGCGTACCGTGGTCAAGTGGGCGCCGATGGCGATGCGGCAGCCCGACAGCTATGAAGCGAGGGCCAACCTGATGTGGGCCTCTTCCATGGCCTTGAATACAGTACTGGACGGTGGGACGGTTCATGGCTGTGCCTGCCATGCCATGGAACATGAACTTTCCGCCTATTATGATATTACCCATGGGCATGGATTAGCCATTGTCACTCCCCGTTGGCTGAAGTATATTTTAGACAGCACTACCGCTCCGGCTATTTACCGGCTTGGGGTGAAGGTGTTTGGGATAGAGGAAGGTTTGGAAGTGGTCAAGGGGGCGGAAAAGGCTATTGATGCCGTTTCTGATTTTTGTTTTAACACACTGGGGCTAACCGCCACCCTTTCCGAGTTAGGGATTGATGATAAACATTTTAAGGACATGGCGGAACACGCCTGCTTTGGCGGCTCCATTTCAGGACCGAAGACCCTTACGCCGTCCGATGTAGAGGCCATTTATAGGATGTGCTTATAAGGGGCAGGAGATGGTTATGAAAAAAGCGGGGTTACGGATGATGGCAGTTTTTCTGGCGCTGGGGCTGGCAGGGTGCGCGTCCAACAGTGGAGACGGCGGAGACGGTACGACTTCCCAGACATCAGATGTACGGCAGCCATCCGGTACCGTTCAAACGAATGAAGAAAACGCGGGGAGCGCTGAGCGGATCCTCTATATCCATGTCGGGGATTCTGTCATGGAAGCTGAACTGGAGAACAATTCCAGTGCGGCGGCGCTGCTGGATTTGCTGAAGGATGGCAGCTTGACGCTTTCCATGAGGGATTATGGCAATTTTGAAAAGGTCGGCGACCTGGGCGCTTCTTTGCCTGCCAACGATGAGCAGATTACAACCAAACCAGGGGATCTCATCCTCTATCAAGGACATCAATTCGTGATTTACTACGATACAAATTCTTGGAATTTCACCAAGCTGGGGGAAATCATCAATGCTACCCCCGGGCAATTGAGATCCCTGTTGGGTGAAGGGGATGTGACGGTAACACTGACGGCAGAAGCATAGATGTTTGGCGGCCAAAGCGGATCAAGACCGGGTTTTGGTTAAACGTTTGGGCAGGGCAGTTATACTAGTTGGCCCATCAATGAGGAAAGACAGCAAAAGGAAAAGGCCTCTTTGGGGCGAAGCCGCTGCATAACGGCTTTTACCCCAAAGAGGCCTTCGATTTGATTAGTGGCCGGAT
>CALWMQ010000219.1 GCA_944382025.1 uncultured Clostridia bacterium
CACTGGACAAACCAGAACTTGACCCTGCTGTCCTACAGCTATTGTATCACGGGCATCTTAAAGCCTGTTGATAAAGTGAACTAAGCAGACTCACTTAAAACTGTCTGCAAATCTTAGTATACGAGGAGAAACAATGATGCCAAACAATAACGCCGAAATGTATCCCTACGCCAAACTCAATGACACCGAAAAGCAGATCCTCTCCCGTCTGGAACAGGATATACGCCGGGAAACCGGCAGGGAACTTTTGCTTGTCGTGCATCAAAAAGGCCGTGCTTAATCCTCCGTATAATGACAGGCTTCTCTTTACCCATAACATCCACCATACCCTATTCACGCAACCGGCACCTATTGGTGCCCCTTCTTTAAATCCACTCCTGTAAAGTTTTGGGCCGCCTTTTATTGAAGGCAACGCCTGCAAGCGCCTGCGGCGCGGGAACCCGTGAGCAGGGAGGTGGCGCCGCAATCAAAACTGGCAGCCACCGAGGCGGTGTAGGGCGGTTTTGGACACCGCAAGGGGGGCCGTGCCCCGGCATATCCGTGGCGCGCTTTCCTCCCTACAGCAAATAAAGGCCCCCGCGGCTTTCTGCCACGGGGGCCTGATCCTTTTTATTTATCGCCCAGCAGAAGCTCCATTACATAGAGTTCCAAGGCTTCAAAGTTCCGGGATTCCACGCATTTTTTCTGGAAATCATAATCAAACCGGTCCACTTTTTTCTCCAGCATCTCGAACACCCGCAGGGAAGTTTTCAAGTGGTCGTAATTGGCTTCGGCCGGAGAGGTACGCATGGCTTTCACATCCAGGCCGATATACTCCCCATGCTCCCCGTATCCATTTTCCTTCAGTACCTTGATCTGGTGAAAGGCCTGACGCAGATTCTCCACCCCAAAAGCACGGTCCTGATCAAACTTCATCCCATTCTGGTCATTGAGATGCACGCCCCACAGCTTGCCGAACGCTAAGCCAAACGCAATCTCATCGGCAGGATCCAGACCCGCCAGTACCGCATGGGCGCTTTCCAGCAGCCCGCCTACCCGGGCGGGATCACAGGTTGCGGCCGACACCCCCATCACATGCCCAACAGTGCCGCAATAGCTCCTGTCCACCGGCTCATTGGGCTTGGGCTCAATCAGCACTTTTATGTGCGGGTCATACCGCAGCATGGTGTTGATAGCCTCTACCAGGTAATGGATACTTTCCACAGGATTTTTGCTCTCGGCGCAGATAGTTCCTTCCCGCGCCAGCCATAATACAATCTTATCGCATCCCAGTTCATTGGCAATATCGATGGAACGCAGGGAACGCCATATGGCGAATTCCCGGTCTTCCTTTCGGCAGCTCATGTAGCCCCCATCGGTGGTATGGGGGTCCATCCACAGCCGGGGAGCCACAAATTCAGCGGCCATGCCGTATTTATCCAGCTTTTTTTCAGATCTCTGGCTTCCTCCTTGATCTGTTCCTCGGTCAGCGCATTCAGGTTGGGTACAGCGTCATCGTCGTGGAACTGTACCGCGCTGAACCCCATCTCACTGAAACGTTTGATTTTCTCTTCCAGGGAAATAGCCGGACGGGTAGCCGGACCGTAAACATCCGTTCCGTCATTGACGTTCCACGGCCCTACCGAAAATTTGAATTTTGATATGACATTATCATCCTTCCTGTTTCACAATACTGGTTGATTCACGGACACCTTACCTGTTCATCATATCTGTCTCGGGAAGAAATAGCTAGAAATGGATTGTGGTCTTATCGGACAATATTGATTTCTTTGTTTAGCATCTACGTATCCGGGCTTCCGAACCTCCTCTGTATGGCGGAACATCCCTGTCGTCCTGGAGACGCCCGAAAGCAACATTATCCAGGGCGCTGTTTCCCTTACGCCGTTACATCCCCGTTCCCGGCTTCAGTTTTTCCATCCAAGACTACCTCCTAAAGGACGCAAAAAAAGGATTGGCAGTACATTCTCCATCCTGCCAATCCCAAATTCCCCCTTCCCGCATCAGGACACCCCATCGGTCCGCGCAGGGCAGGAACCTCTGTATCCTGTCCCGGGAACGGACATCCTTTCCCTCCTGAAAACAAGCTACAGCATCCGGGTCTCATTAATATTCAATTCAAAATTCAGCCCCAGGAACTCGGCGGCCGACCGGCACAAGGTCATGCGGGTGAGGAATATCTCAAAATAATCCATTACCGCGCAGTGGGAAGTATCAATGCGGATGGACAGACAGATTCTCTTCGCCGTTTTGTCTACCGTCAGGGTGGACTTCTCCACAGCATAGTTCACCCGGTCATGGATATCAAACCGTTGGGTACCTGGTTTCGCCCGGACCCGGCTGCGGCGCACATCCCCTTTATCCGCCAGGATCAGGGCTGCCGTAATCGGCGTGACAGCCGCCGCGGTATGTTCGTCATGGTTCCCGATGGCGGTGATAATAGCCGTGATCTCCCCGATTTCCATCCCCAGCCCACGCAGCAGATCAAAGGCCAGCAGAGCTCCGGACATGGCATGGTTACTGCGGTTGATCGCATTGCCTATATCGTGCATATACCCGGCAATCCGGGCCAGCTCGCATGTCCGCGCGTCGTAATCCAGCGCCTCCAGAATGTCACCCGCCGCCTTGGCGGTCACCCCTACATGAGCGTAGCCATGGTCGGTATAGCCTGCCATATCCAGAGCATGATTCCCCGCCTCGATTAAGGCCCGGACGTCCGGATTGCGGCGGATGTCTTCATACGTGACCATCAGATATCCTCCTTCCTGATCTCCCGCCTGTTATTCTACCCGCTTTTCTGTTAAAATACAAGGCGCTGGCGGAAAGCGGCGGAAAAACACAGAGCAACAGAGTACACGGCGCCATTTGTCCTAACCATCAGCAGCGCCGGTGGCTTGAGCCAGCCCTGGCAGGGCCTATTGCCGGCAAGCCTCTTAAGAGCCGCCGGAATTTATTCCACTGGCATCCCTTCCCCCTCAGCCAGTAAACGGGCGATTTGCTGTCCTAACGAAAGCTTTCCTATTTTCAGGAGGTCGCTGTTAGCAGCTCCCTTCGCTCCAGGCTTGAAGTGAAAGCTTTTTACAGGGTACCTCCGCCGGCTAAGCCGGGTGGCCCCTAAATAATAGGCGGGGACTCCTTATCCAAGGAGTCCCCTTTATCGTTATTCCGCCTTTTTATAAATCGTAATGGTTCCATAGGTCATATTTGCCCGGTACTCGTAAGGCCACATGGTCATCCCACTCTCCATTTGCTGGTTTACCGTATCCATAAACCAGCTTTCCGCCTTGACAAACAGCCGCCCATTATTATATTTATCCGGCGCGAAACGCAAATCGATCAGCTCTTTGCCTTCCTCCACCCGCCGAGCAACCAGCTGGGCTATATTTTTATGGCTGTAATCATCGATATAATTCCCCGTCCGCCGATAATAATTGGCGTTTTCCGCCGTACAGGTATCCACTCCGATATTTTCCTCGTCCAGGCTGTGGGTCAGGGTCAGATCTTTGGTCGTGATGTTGAAATACGTATGGCGCAGCAGATCCTCGCTGTCATCCCAGGTGGGATCCAGATGATAGTTCTGTCCATCGATCGTCACCAGGTTCCACATATGGGGCTGCTTCTTTTCATCGAACCCCGTCACCACCGTACTTTGAATCCCTGCCCTCTCCAGCAGAAGCTGCATGGCACGGGAGTACCCTTCACATACCGCTTTCCCCACTACCAGCGCCCCATACGCGTTAAACGCCGTCACCGAGCTGGCCGCCGGATCCGGCGCGGCCGCGGTTGCCTGGTCATAAGTACACCGGCTCAGCAGTTCGTCATGCAGGATCAATTCCCTTTGAAACTCATCCGCTCCCTCCGGAATCAGTTCCAGTATTTCCTCCACCGCCTTTTCCAGAAGGGTGCGGGCTCGCACCCGCTCCGATGCGTTCATCACATATACCAGCTTGAAGGAGGTGAATTCGTTCCCTTTATCCGTCTGATGCCCGTCAAACCCATAAATGTTGCCGATATGGAAAAATTCCGGGTTGTCCCGCATAAAAGCGGTATATAATGTTTTGGCTTCTTCCTCGTTTCTCAGGGGTTCCGGCAATTCCACCCGGATACCGTCGTACGCCACGCTGGTTCCCGAGGAACTGTCCGAAATGGTTACCGTCTCATCCCGTCCAAAATCCTCCCTGACCTTCTGGTACAGGGCGCCGTAGTCCTGCTGGAGCCGTCTGTCCAGCCGCTGGTAACACCATTTGTTCTCATATTCCCGCAGATCCTCCGGCCGGGCATGAAAAGACCCGGAACCGGATTCCACTTTAGAGGAGCCCTGTTCCGGCCAAAAAAAGCGGCAGCCTGACAGTGTCAGAACCGCTGCGCAAAGCAGGATGGCCAGCAGCCTTCTCAACAACATGAACCTCCCGATGCCTCCGTCACTTGCCCCCGGCTGGCCTCTGACCCGCCGGGGATCCCTATCCCTACCGATTTATTATACCATACATTCGGGTGAAGCCGCGGCAGAATTCTCCGGACGGTTCCTGAATTTTACCCTGGGCCATCCGCTTTTTTTATTCCTTTTGACTATACCCTTTAACCCCACAGCTTTGCCAGCTGTTCCGCGGCTCCGTCAGCGGCAAAACGCTGGTTTTCACCGCTGCCGATGTACGACCCTGCCAGGGAGACGGGAGTGCAAATTCCTCCGCTGTTCTGGGATGCCAGGTACTCCAGCCCAGACCGTGCCTGGGTAAAATGGGAGACCCGGATATCCGACTTGGACAGCTCCATGATCTTGGCAAAGTCCTCTTCCGCCTTATCCCCCCGGGAAGCGATCAGGCACTGGTTCACCAGCTGCGCCAGCAGTTCCGCCTGTACATCCGTCTGCTGTTGCAGCCCCCCATGCTGCCAGCTGGGATAACGCAGAATATCCACCGTCTGTTTTGCCGTCAGCGAAAACCTCCCGCTGCTCATTTTGATAAATGTATCCCCTTCCCGGTAATCCAGGTCTTCCTCCAGCGTATATTGGAGATTGACATCCAGGTAGCGCAGCAGCTTTTCTATATTGTCGTATGTGATGGTCAGATAGTGATCCCATTCCACCCCCAGCAGCTTGCCGGCAGCGGCCTGAGCAGCCTGGAC
>CALWMQ010000220.1 GCA_944382025.1 uncultured Clostridia bacterium
GCGAGCGCCCGCGGGGCGGGAAACAGCGAGCAGGGGTTGGCGCCGCGGTCAAAACCGGCAGCCGCGAGAGCGGCGCGGGACGGTTTTGGGCACCGCAAGAGGGGGCGAGCGCCCGCGGGGCGGGAAACAGCGAGCAGGGGTTGGCGCCGCGGTCAAAACCGGCAGCCGCGAGAGCGGCGCGGGACGGTTTTGGGCACCGCAAGAGGGGACGGGAACAGTGCCCTGAGAGATCCCAGAAGAAAGAACAATCCGCCCTATTCCCGTTTCTTCAATATTTTAGCTGTCAGGTAAGTCAGCCCATACAGGGCGGGGGCCAGAACCAGGGAATAGGCCAAATTGGGGAGAATATTCCGTACCAGGATAAAGAGCGGCTCTGCTTCGGCCAGAAGCAGGCAGTTGAAGAACCAATCCATAAGGCCTTGGAACAGCAGGGCGGCGGCGGACAGCAGCATAGCTGTCAAAAGGTTATTGCGCATCAACAGGCGTATCAGCAGGCCGCAAGCGCATCCTATAACGAGCAGCAGTAAAGCGTTGAAGCCCAGGAGCCGGTCGGCATAGAGATCCCAGAGGATCCCACCGGCAATGCCGGCGGAGGCGCCGCCGATAGGGCCTACGAACATGGCGATACACACCACCAGCGGAACGATCAGAAGGGGGCGCGCGCCGAAAACAGGAGGCAGGAGCTTAGGGGTAGCCTGAACCAGTATGGTCATAAGAATCAGCAAACCATAGGCCGTCCACTGCAGATAGCGGTCGCTGAGTTTCCGCATAGGCGGTTTTTCGGACAACTTTTGTTCCATAGAACGCCTCCTTTCCCGGCAAAGGGCAAAAGAGGGCGCTGCGATACCGCAACACCCCCTCCTATTCATAAGCCGCTTTACTCCTCCGCACTGCCGCCCTGACCCGCGAAGGAGGTGATAACAAACACAGACGAGACATTATGCACATCCACGTAGGGCTTTACCACCGCGTATACCGACAGGTTATCCGCGGCGGGGGAGATCTCCTGGATTTCTCCCAGCAGAAGCCCGGCGGGATAGATGCCGCCTACGCCGGAGGTTACCGCATAATCCCCCACCGCCGTACCGGTTTCCCGGGGCAGCAGATCCAGACGGAAAAGCCCGTCCTGGGCCAGCGAGGCGGAACCGCCGGAAATACAGCTGTCCCGGTTCCGGCCGATATAGGCGCTGACCTGGGTGGAAGGATCCAGGATGGTACGGACTTTGGCCCAGTTGGGGCCTACCTCATACACAACGCCCACCAGACCCGCCGGGGTGATGACGGGGTCATCAGGGGAAACCCCTCCCAGGGATCCCACATCGATGGTAAAATTACCGTACTTTTCGGAGGGGTCAATAGCGATTACCCTTCCATCCGCGAACTGGTAGTCCGGGTTGGTTTCCTTCAATTCCAGGAACTGCTTATACAGCTCATTTTGACGTTTCATCTCGTCATACTCTGCCAATTGCTGGCGCAGCTCGTTAATGACCTGGTTCTGCTCCTCAATCTGCCGCTGGAGCTGGCTGCCGCTGGTCAGGCCGCTGAAAAAGCTGCTTACCCCATTGCTGACCGCCGCGAGGGCGGACTGGATCGGGGTAATGATAGCGCCGGTAATGGTGGCGGGTATAGTGGCGAAGCCGCCGGTGGAGGCCGCATAGATCATGATCCCCATCAGAAACAGCGCTACGCCTGCCAGCACCTTAAACCCCAGACTTTTCCAAAAACCTTTCACAGCGTCCTCCTGAAAGACGGATTACCGGGAACGATTGGAGCGGAAGTTGCTGACCGCGCCGATATCCAGGCATTTTCCTGTACCGATAGCTACGCAGTCCAGCGGATTCTCGGCAACATGGACTGGCATACCGGTCTCCCGATTGACCAGTACGTCCAGGCCGCGGAGCATAGCGCCGCCGCCGGTGAGCATAATCCCGTTGTCGATGATGTCGGCGGACAGTTCCGGAGGAGTGCATTCCAGGGTGGAGCGGATGGCGTCCACAATGGCGGAAACCGGATCGGCCAGGGCTTCCCGCACCTCCTCGGAAGAGATGGTAATATTTTTCGGAAGGCCGTCTACCAGGTTTCTTCCCTTGACATCCATGGTCGTTTCGTCCTCATAGGGGAAAGCCGAACCGATTTTAATTTTGATATCCTCAGCGGTACGCTCGCCGATCAGCAGATTATATTTCTTCTTAATATAGGAGATAATCGCCTCATCGAAGTCGTCCCCGGCGGTACGGACGGAGCATTTGGTTACCACATCGCCCAGGGAGATAACCGCTACCTCAGAGGTTCCCCCGCCGATATCCACCACCATACAGCCGGCGGCTTCTTCTACCTGGAGGCCGGCCCCGATAGCGGCCGCCATGGGTTCCTCAATCAGTTCTACCGCCTTGGCGCCGGCGGTCTGAGCGGCTTCTTCCACAGCCCGGCGTTCCACCTCGGTGACACCGGAGGGAATACACACGATGACCCGGGGGCGGTTAAACACATTGGCGTGTACCGCGTTTTTAATGAAATACCGCAGCATTTCCGCGGTGATATCGAAGTCGGCGATGACGCCGTCCTTGAGGGGCCGGACAGCGGAAATGGAGCCGGGGGTACGCCCGATCATTTCCTTTGCCTCAGAACCCACCGCCATAACCACATTATTTTTCACATCCATGGCCACCACCGAGGGTTCCCTCATAATGATGCCTTTGCCCTTCATATACACCAGGGTGTTGGCAGTACCCAGGTCAATACCGATATCCCGATTAAACACGAATCTTCTCTTCCTTTCCTTTTCCGCACCTGTCCGTGAACCGGCGGAGGGGCATGGTGACAGGCCCCGATAAATTTCCAATTATATCCTTGACCAATAATATACCATTATATACGGGCCGGGGAAAATTCTCAACCACAATTTTTACAAAAACGGGAAATTGCCGTGATTTATGGGCTTTTTCTGTTATTCTTCAGGAATTCTCAAGAATCGGCCGCAGGAATTCCCACAGCCGGGCTCCGGGCAGGCCCATAACGGTGTAAAAATCCCCATGGATTTCCCGGATATATCGCAGCCCCCTCCCTTGGATCGCGTAAGCCCCAGCCTTATCCATCGGTTCACCGGTGGCCACATAGGCGCTGATTTCCTCCGGTGTCAGGGAGGCGAACTGAACCTGGGTCTGGTCGGTGAAGCCTTGGGCAATGGTGACACTGCCGTCTTGGCCGCACAGCCATACCCCGGTGAGCACCCGGTGGCGGCTGCCGGAGAGCCGCCGCAGCATCCGTCGGGCATCCTCGGGATCCTTTGGCTTTCCAAGGACGGCGGGCTGTAGGCCATCCTGAGCCGCTACCACCGTATCCGCCCCCAGAACCAGCTGACCGGGATGAGAGGCGGCCACCTCCTCCGCTTTGGCCCTGGCCACCTCCATTACCGCCTGTTCCAAGGGCAGGGAGGGGTCCAGCGGCATTTCACACCGGGCCGGTATCACGGTATAAGACAGTCCCAGAAGGTCGCAGATTTCCCGGCGCCGGGGGGAGCCTGAAGCCAGAATCAAGTTTTTCATCCCATGGCCCCCTTTGTCAGCGAACCTTTTTCCACAGCAGCAGGGCCGCGCCGATGAACAGCACCTGAAGGACATTGACCTGCATTTTAAAAGAAAAGCTGAAATCCACAATGGCCAGATCCATACGGATGGTATCAAAACCGATGGAATCCCCCCAGGTCAGCCATTTCAGGAAGGAAATCCCCTCGGTAAGGCCGCCTATCAGGGCGGCCAGCACAATAGCGGCCAGCACCAGGAAAATCAGAATCAAGGTATTTTTGGTTTTCATCACATTGCCCTTCCTTTCCTATGCTCATACCCGCCCGGTAGAACCGAAGCCTCCGGCCCCCCGGCAGGTTTCCTGCAATTCTTCCACTTCCGTCAGCTGAGGGAGGAGCACCGGCATCACCACCAACTGGGCAATCCGCTCACCAGGCTGCAGCTCATAGGGGGATTCCGACAGGTTGACCAGCCCCACCTTGATTTCCCCCGTATAATCGCTGTCGATCACCCCGACCCCGTTGGACAGGCAGAGGCCGTGTTTGACCGCCAGACCGCTGCGGGCGAACACCAGCCCTACCGTTTCCGGGGAGGGCAGGCCGATAGCAATACCGGTAGGGACGCTGATCCGTCCGCCGGCAGGCACGGTTATAGGCTGGTCCAGCAGGGCGTGCAGATCCAGTCCGGCGCTTCCGGAGGTGCCCCGTGTAGGCAGCTGGGCGCGGGGATCCAGTTTTTTGATTTTCAGTTCCATATTTCATACTCCTTTAACGATGAGGGCTTTACAGCATGACGGGCATGGCGCAGCGGCCCTCCTGCGACTCTATCGGCTGTACATCCGGTCAATACGGCTCCGGCCGGTACGGCGAAAACCGGGATACCTCCCCTAGTGGGGATCAAAGGACGCCTCGTTTATACAGGCCCCGGGTGATCTGCTGTGGGGGGCGGGCCGCCCCATGGCGGTATTGCTGGAGCAGCGATGCCGTTTCGGCAGGAGATTCCGTGGTAAAATGCAAATAGAGAAAATCAACCGGAGGCAGGGTATCCAGCTGATCCGCCAGATACAGGGGCATCGCATTCAGCAGTTCAGAGCATCCTCCCTGGCAAGCGGTGGGGAAACAAAGGCCTTTCCGATCCAAGAGGCCGGAAGGGGGAAGGGGCTGGTATGGATCCCCTCCCATAGGGCCTGTGGCGGAACCGGTACTGGGTCTGTGGGAAATTTCCGGCATTTCCCCGGCGCTGGAGCATCCGCCGCATCCGATTTCCGTTTTCCGGGGGCAATTGCGGGTCAGCATCAGGGGCTGGCGTCCATAGGCGAACAGGCCGGTGGGAATGGGGGACTCCCGGAGAAACCCGGTCTGCCGGAAGGTCAACTCAAAAGAGAGCATTGCCCCTGCCAGGCCTTCCGCGGCATAGGCCTGTAGAGCTTCCCCGTTGGTCAGATTCAGCCCGAACCCGCCTACCGGCAGCAGCCCTGCCTCCCGTGCCAGGGGGATAGCCCCCACATTGCCGCACAGGGCATAGCGGGCGTTTTTGCGAGCCGCCTGCTGGAGCTGCCGGCGAACGGCGTCTTCCTGCCCAAACAGGCCTCGGGGGATTTCCACCCCCCAGCAGGGCAAGGCAACTTCCGGCAAGGCGGCAGCGACGGTCAAAGGCAGAAAAACCACATCCGCTTCCTTCAGGGCAGGCACCTGGCTGGCTCTGGCCGCCCGTGCCAGCAGTTTGGGCCGGCTTTCTGTTTTCCATAGAGGGGATTCCTGCCGAGATAGACGGTCTGGAAGTTGGTTTTCCCTGTATTCCACAGGCTTGGCCCGTCCCCGCTGGGTGATCAGCCGGTCCAGGGCCTCCCGCCGAAGGGCGTTCAGTTCGGCGGCAGGCAAGGTTACCCCATCCCCAATCCGGCATTCCGTTTTCCGGGGGAAGAATGGGGTGCCGCCGGTTTTCCCCAATTGGGAAGCGGCACGGTCCGGGCTCAACGCTTTGTGTAAAGCCACCTGAGGAGATTCTCCCTGAACAGAAACCTGGTTTCCATCCGGGTCAGATGCGCTGAGCGTTACCGGCTCCCCAGGCACCACGGATAGCGCCAAATCCACCGGTATCCGGGGCGTTTCCCGGTCGTACAGCCTCTGCAGGCGGCTCAGCACAGCGGGCTGGGCCGCGGTTACGTCTTCCCGGGTGCGGGCGCCGAACATGGCTTTCCCACGCCGGGCTGTGAAATAGCCATCGGTGAAACCGGAACGTGAAAATACATTTCTTAAATCCTCTTGCAGCTGTTCATCCGGCTGACGGCCATCCGCCAAAGCGGACAGCACCGCTGTAGCGGCGGCCACATATTCCGGCCGTTTCATCCGCCCCTCGATTTTCAGGGAGGTCACTCCCATCCGGGCCAAATCCTCTACATATTGTCCCAGGGAGAGATCCTTGAGCGACAAAGCAAAATCGTTAGGGCCGGGATGGCGGTCGGCGGCGAAAGGCAGGCGGCAAGGCTGGGCGCAGGTGCCCCGGTTGCCGCTGCGGCCGCCAAGCATGGCGGAAAGATAGCATTGACCGGACACGCACATACACAAGGCCCCGTGGACGAATACCTCCAATTCCGCACCCAGGCCTGCGCAGGCGGCGATTTCCTCCCGAGACATCTCCCGGGCCAGGACTACCCGGGTAAATCCGGCGTCCCGGAGAGCGGCAACGCCGCCTGGGGTATGGCAGGATAACTGGGTAGAAGCGTGGAGTGCCATATGGGGGGCAGCCGCCCGGATACGCCGGGCAAGTCCCCGGTCCTGGAGGATCAGGGCGTCCACACCGGCTTCGCAGGCCATCTGAGCGGCATACAGTGCCTCCCGCATCTCCTCTTCCCGCACCAGGGTGTTGAGTGCCAAATGTACCCTGGTCCCCCTGGCATGACAAAATTCCACCGCCTCGCCAAGGGAGGTGGTGGAATGGTCGGCGGAAGGTTCCAGAGAAAAATTTTTAGCGTTTTGCCGGGCATTGAACCGGCCGGCCCCCAGGTATACCGCATCGGCGCCGCAGCGTACCGCCGCGACGAGAGAATCCATGGAACCGGCGGGGGCCAGGATTTCCGGGCGGAGAAAGCCGGCCATCAGCGGTTCTGGCCGTCCTGGCGGCGGCGCAGTTCAGCCAGTTCCCGACGCAGGGATTCCATTTCCTGCCGTGTCCGGGAATTGTCATCCAGGTAGCCTTTCATCTGGGCACGCAGGTTATCCGCGGAACTTTCCGCTTTTTTGGCGGCGTCCGCATTGGTGATGGCGGTAAGTACCGCGGCCATGGTGGTAGAGATCCGCTCGTCGCTGTCCAGCAGGCTGCGCATAGCCCGATCCACCTGGTTGCCCAATTCCTGGACGTATCCTTCCGGCTCATCGGAGGTAATGACATACTCGGTACCGCAGATATTAAGTTTGACTTTGTTTAACGGCATAACCCTGGCTCCTTTCTATGTTCCATGACGGGAAACTCGTCGAAAATCCGTATACATTTCTTATTATACAAGATTCCTGTCGGTTAATAAAGGGGTTTTCCATACAAATTTCCCCTTTTTCACTTTGTTACAATTTTTTAACAAATACCCTCTTGCGGTTTGATAGGAATCGTATTATCATTACACTTAGCACTCAGTATGCGCGAGTGCTAAAATTTGCAGTAGACCGCCTGCCGCTTTAGCGTCAGTCATAACCGGCTGTTTTGAGAAAGGGTTCCTCAGAAGGAGCGGACGGGTACACAGGGCGCTGGAAGCAGGCGAAGAAACCATTTCCCTTTAAAAGCAAGGCCTTTAAGACCGGCTGGGCCAGGAGGCGCAGGAATGGGCGGGGGATCAGCCGGCGATAGACACAGCCGGCATTCTATCCAATAGTTCTCTGTATTGAAAATCCCTATCATATTATCTGGAGGTGGCCCTTATGGGCAAGAAACAATTCAAGGCGGAGTCCAAGCGTCTGCTGGATCTGATGATCAACTCTATTTACACCCATCACGAGATCTTTTTGCGGGAACTGATCTCCAACGCCAGTGACGCGGTGGACAAGCTGTATTACAAAGCGATGACGGAGCATCTGGACGGTATCAGCCGGGAGGATTTCGCCATTGACCTGGTGATCGGCAAGGAGGACCGGACCCTGACCGTTCGGGATAACGGTATCGGCATGACCAAGGAGGAACTGGAAAACAACCTGGGGGTGATCGCCCGCAGCGGTTCCCTGAATTTCAAAAAAGATATGGCCGCCGATGAGGAACATAAAGCCGAGGATGTGGATATTATCGGCCAGTTCGGCGTGGGCTTTTATTCCGCGTTCATGGTCAGTGACAAGGTGACGGTGAAAAGCCGGGCTTATGGCTCTGATGAAGCCTGGTGCTGGGAATCGGAGGGGGCGGACGGCTATACCATCGAACCCTGCGAAAAGGAAGGGGTAGGCACAGAGATCGTGCTGCACATCAAGCCCGCCACCGAGGACGAAAACTTCGACGAGTATTTGGATTCCTACCGGATCCAGGCCATTGTCAAGAAGTATTCCGATTATATCCGCTATCCTATCAAAATGGACATGGAGCGTTCCCGTCTGAAGGAAGGCAGCGACAAGGAATACGAGACCTATACCGAGAATGTAACTCTCAACAGTATGGTTCCCCTGTGGCGCAAGAACAAAAGCGAGATTACGCCGGAGGAATACAACCAGTTCTATAAGGAGAAATTCTACGATTACGAGGATCCGGCACGGGTCATCCACTCCAGCACGGAGGGGGCGGCTACCTACAACGCCCTGCTGTTTATCCCCGCACGGGCTCCTTACAATTACTACACTCGGGAATATGAAAAGGGCCTGCAGCTCTATGCCAGCGGCGTACTGATTATGGACAAATGCCCTGATCTGCTGCCTGACCATTTCAGTTTCGTCAAAGGCCTGGTGGATTCCCAGGATCTTTCCCTGAATATCTCCCGGGAGATGCTGCAGCATGACCGGCAGCTGAAGGTCATTGCCTCCCGTTTGGAGAAGAAGATCCACTCTGAACTGGCCAACATGCTCTTTAACGAACGGGAAAAGTACGAAGCCTTTTATAAGAACTTCGGTCTGCAGCTGAAATATGGGGTGTACAATGAATTCGGGCGGAACAAGGACACTCTGAAAGATCTGCTGCTGTTCCCGTCCTCCTATGAAGATAAGCCGGTTACCCTGGCTGAATACGCCGGCCGGATGAAAGAAGATCAAAAATATATCTATTACGCCTGCGGGGAGAGCGTTGAGAAGATCCGTAAGCTGCCCCAGACCGAGGCGGTGTTGGACAAGGGATATGAGCTGCTGTTCCTCACTGAGGATATCGACGAGTTTGCCTTGAAGATGCTGCACGACTGGGACGGCAAGGAGTTCAAGTCGGTAGCCGCCGGCGACCTGGATCTGGAAACCCCGGAGGAAAAAGAGGAGGCTCAAAAGCAGGCGGAGGAAAACAAGGATCTGTTTGCCTTCATGAAGGAAACCCTGGGGGATAAAGTGAGCGCGGTCCGGCTGTCCAAGCGGCTCAAAACCCATCCGGTATGCCTTGCCAGCGAAGGGGAGCTGTCCCTGGAGATGGAAAAGGTGCTTAACGCCATGCCTACTGACAACAAGGTCAAAGCCAGCCGGGTACTGGAAATCAACGAAAGCCACCCCATTTTCGCAACCCTTGCCGGCCTGTTCCAGTCCGATAAAGATAAGCTGGCCGACTATACCAAGCTGTTGTATGACCAGGCGTTGCTGATTGAGGGGCTTTCCATTGAGGATCCGGTGGAGTTCTCCAATCAACTGTGCCGGTTAATGAGCGAATAACCCGAAAGCCTAAGACCACAATAACTATCCCCCGGCAGGATTGAACTGCGCCAGAAAAAACGGACAATAGACAAATCCCCCCTGATG
>CALWMQ010000221.1 GCA_944382025.1 uncultured Clostridia bacterium
ATGGATCCTCTGTAACGGCTGAGGATGTGGCTGCCTCTTTAGAGGCCGCTAAAACCTCCTCCAACTACCAGACGCTGCTGCAGAATATTGGTAGTATTGTCTCATCCGGAAGCGCTGCGGTGCGGGTTTCCCTGCTGTCACCGGATCCCCAATTCGCCGCGTGCCTCTCTTTCCCGGTGATTAAGGCTGGCAGCGGCGATCCTCCAGTGGGGGCTGGGGTTTATCAGTATAATGCGGAAGACCATACGTTAATCCCAAACCCTTATTCTGGGGTTACACCGCAGATTGATACGGTGGTGCTCCAGCACCTTCAGGATGCCGATGCGATGCTGCATGGCCTGGAAAACGGTACGATTTCCTACTATTTCAGTGAGCTGAATGGAGGGGAAATCCCCCGTACTTCCAGCTCCACTATGGATGTCGCTATGCCGAACCTGTTGTTCTTGGGAATCAACTCCCGCAACCCTGACCTGAAAAAAACAGAGGTCCGTTCGGCAGTCTCTACAGCTATTGACCGGGAAGAACTGATCAGCGGTGCTTTGGCTGGCCGCGGGGATGCCGCACTCTCTCCTTTTCCATCGCAATGGGCTCCCGCGAAAGAAATAAAAGTCTGGGAAAGCACGGAAAATGTGCCGGCAGCGGTTGCACAAATGGAGCAGGCAGGGTATAATATGGGCAGCGAGGAAGAAATCCTGGCTCTGGATCTGCTTGCGATTGCCGGCAACAGTTTTCATGAGACGGCGGCAGCTTTGATTAAGGATCAGCTGGCAAACCTGGGAATAAGGGTTACTGTCACGGCCCTTCCTTTTGAAGACTATACCTCCCGCCTGAAAAACGGCAATTTTGATCTGTATCTAGGGGAGGTAAGGTTGAGCGCCGATATGCATCTGCGCAGTCTCCTGACTTTGGGAGGAACTGCCGCCTATGGCCTGGATGCCGCCTCTCCCGGCGCGGCTGCCTATACGGCCTATTTGTCTGGACAGATGACCCTGTCTGAGTTCTTCCAGGCTTTCGCGGAGGATTTTCCGTATATCCCTTTATGTTGGCGTCGGGGAATGGCCGCGTTCCATCGCAGCCTGACCCGCATTACCCCCCATGCCTTTAATGTGTATGATGGCATGGAGAACTGGGCTTTCGCCTGACCCCCGCCTGCCGTCACGCGGAAACGGCAGGATCTTTTTCAGACGCCTGTCCTCCTGTTCCGTCATGGGACGGATGGCTCTCTGGGCCTAAAAAGGGAGAGGGCGACCGCCAAAACTCAAAGAAAGGCGTGTGTCATTCTATGATCCGAATTGAAAATCATCTGGGTACCATTGAGATCTCACAGGAGTATTTTGCTTATCTGGTTGGGTACGCGGCATCCTCCTGCTACGGTGTGGCCGGTATGGTGAAAAGCGGCACCAAACAAGGATTGCGGTCTGTTTTTTCCAAACGTTCCTTTGCTGATGAGGGTATCCGGGTACGCAGTGAAAACGATAAATTGATTGTGGATCTGCATATCGCGGTGATGTACGGAATGAACATATCCGCCATTGCCAAAAGTATTGTCAATAAAGTCCGGTATACCGTGGAGGAAGCGACCGGGCTGGGCGTGAAGAAGGTCAACGTCTACGTGGACGACATGAAATCCGAATAATTCCGGTGTGACCCGCTGCGGCGACACGCCGGGCGCGCACCTGCAAAAGGGAGTGCTTAAATTGATACAAGGGAAAATTTTGCGGGACGCGATCATTTCCGCGTCCAACTGCCTGGGGCAGAAAAAGCAGTCGGTGGATGAACTGAATATTTTCCCGGTACCCGACGGGGACACCGGTACCAATATGTCCATGACGATTTCCGCTGCCGCCCGGGAACTCTCCCGGTTAGAGGATCCTACCGTCAGCGAAGCGGCCGACACGGCCTCTTCAGCGCTGCTGCGTGGGGCCAGGGGAAATTCTGGCGTTATCCTGTCCCTGCTGTTCCGGGGCTTCTCCAAGGGACTCAAGGGCAAAACCGAGGCCAATGGTTCTGACCTGGCCGCCGCTTTAGGCATGGGGGTAGAGGCTGCCTACAAGGCGGTTATGAAGCCTACGGAGGGCACTATCCTGACGGTCGCGCGGGAAGCTGCGGAAAAAGGTTCTGCGGCGGCTCTTGCCGACCCATCGGTGAAAACGGTTTGGTCGGTTATCTGCGAGGAAGCCGAGGCCTCTCTGAAGCGCACCCCGGAGCTGCTGCCGGTGCTGAAAAAGGCCGGTGTGGTGGATGCGGGAGGCCAGGGCCTGTGCATTATTTTCCGGGCTATGGAGGATGTGTTTAACGGCGGCGCCGTGGTGGAAGGGGAATCTTCTGCCCAGTCCGCTTCGCAGCGTAAAGGGGTCAGTGCGGCCGGTTCTTTTGAAACCGATATCACCTTTACATACTGCACCGAGTTTATCGTTGCACGTGATAAAGGAAATACGCTGGATCCCCTGTTGCTGCGGGCCCATCTGGAATCCATCGGCGACTGTGTGGTGGTGGTGGACGACGACGAGATCATCAAGGTGCATGTCCACACCAATGACCCCGGCAACGCCTTGAGTGAGGGGATTAAATACGGCCAGTTCGAGACGGTAAAGGTCGAGAATATGCGGATTCAGCATCAGAACGCCGGATGGGTGGAGAGCGAAGAGGCAAATGAACCTCAGCCTCTGCCACGGGCGGAACCGGAGAACGCCTACGGTTTTGTGGCGGTAGCGGCCGGCGAGGGGCTGAAAACCTTGTTCACCGACTTGGGGTGCAGCCAGGTGGTATCCGGCGGACAGACCATGAATCCTTCCACGGATGATATTCTTAACGCCATCCAAGCTACCCCGGCTAAAGAAGTGTTTGTGCTGCCGAATAATAAAAATATTATTTTGGCGGCGGAGCAGGCCGTGCCGCTGGCTGACCGGAAGGTCCATGTGCTGCAGACCCGTACCATTCCCCAGGGCGTGGCCGCTATGCTCAGTTTCGAAGAAAGCGATCCGGTGGAAACCAACTTGGTCAATATGATGAAAGCGGCGGACAACGTTTCCACCGGATCGGTCACTTTTGCCGCCCGGGACAGCGATTATGACAATCATTCCATCAAAGAAGGGGAGATCCTGGCCCTGGAGAACGGCAAGCTGCTGTTCTCGGATACTGACATCCATCACGCCACGGTGAAACTGGCGAAAAGTATGATCAATGCCCGCCGCATCTCCGGCAAGGAAGTGGCCTTCATTACCATCATGTACGGGGACGGCGTGACCGAAGAAGACGCCGAAGCGGTACGTGCCGCTATCTCCGCAAAAACGGGGGATAATGTGGACATCACCTTGGTCAACGGCGGCCAGCCGGTTTATTATTACTTTATTTCGATTGAATAATGGGCTGGGCAAAACAGGGTGTATATTGAATACCCGCCTGGCTTTCGCC
>CALWMQ010000222.1 GCA_944382025.1 uncultured Clostridia bacterium
CTTTATGCCCCTTCCATTCATTGGTGCAGGCCCAGATGGCGCTTTTGCCAACCCACAGCTCCAGATCCCCGCTGGTACTGTCCTTACTGGCGCCCAGAACAAATTTTACGCCACGGCCGTCCCCATCGCCGATGGAATTGACATGGATCACCGCCTCCAGGACGAATTCCTTCCCATAGGCCTTATCCGTTTTGAAATCCACAGCTTCCTCCCCATCCGCGGGGTTCATCCCTTCGTAAACCTCCTGGTTCTCATACAGGACTTCCGCTGAAACCGGCAGCACCCCGACAAACATTACGGACAGGGTTGCCAACAGGGCTAAGATGGTGGTCCAGAATCTGCGCTGTTTCATGAGTATTTTTCCTCCTTTGATTCGCGGTGTGTGTTTTGAGTCATAATTTCTTCAATTTATCCTTCGTCTCCGGAATCCGTATCCCCCTGGATCTCCCTGGATGAAGTATCCCCTGCGGCAGCCTTCTTTTTCCGGCACAGCACCAATATAACCGCGCCTCCCGCCGCGAGAATCAGGACGATCCCCACAACAATCCCGATCCAGACACCTACCGACAGGCCCGTTCCGGGCGGAACAGGATCGCCCTCTGTAGGCTGACTGGGCGTTTGGGTTTCGTCTCCGGTTCCGCGAACCCCTTCTTTGAAAACTGAAAAATATACGCCATATACTGTTCCATCATCGGTCAGGCAGGAAGAACCTTCTTGGCAGGTAAACCAGCCCGTATCACAAAAGCTGCTCGTACCCGATACGCCACCGTCATATGACAGTCCTCTTGTAGCATTTCTGTCGGGGGGCAGGATAAGCAGGGGATCCTCTGTAATAGCGGAACTGTCCGTCGGCAAACTGATATCACCAAAATAAGCATTACCACGGAATATGCTGGAAACTTTGTTGAGCCGCGCCGTATGTCCCGGGTAATAGAAAATGTTCTTCTCCAGCACCAGCGCTCCTTTTGGCGGTGCGGAATTGAAAATATCCATCACCTTTTTATTGTCGGCGTATACACTGTCCGCTGTGCGCACCACTGTGTTATTGGTGATTGTAAAAGTATAACTTTGGGTATCGCATTGATAATACAGGAATTTGGCGCAGTTGTATGAAATATTATTATCCAGAACAATGGCAGCGGGCTCGGTATCTTGGTAATCAAAAAAGCCAAAACTGCCCGCATAGCATTCTTCCACATAGTTGCAGCGGAAAGTTGTGGTCCCTCGGCAACGGCAGTCCGCATCAATCCCGACGCCGTCCCAATGCTGCTCCTCTCCCATAAAGCGGCTCATCGTATGCAGCAGGCCGTCCATATCCACAATTGTGTTATACTGCGCCACCGCATTGTCGCAAACCTGAAACGCGATCCCATTGCTCAGCCCCTCCAGGGAATTATACTCGACCAATGGGCTTTGGGTAGAGACAATATACATACCATGGGAAGAGGCGTCATAGTCGTCATCGTTATAAAAGCGGCTGTTTCGTACGACCAAATTATCAAAACTATCATAATAAGTCCAGCCGCTTTCCGCTGTAACGCCAATTCCTCCTATATTGTGGAAGGTACAGTTTTCCACCCGGATACCGTCCACATAAGCCCGGCTCGTACCGGAAGCCATGTCCTGAGCGCGGATGCATAACGCTCCGCCCCCCGCCCAGCCATCTTTGCTGGAATCTACCCGGTTTTTATAACAATTTCCCTCGTCTCCAGTGGTACCGTCAATCCCATCAAATACCACATTCTCAACCACAATCCCCCGAACCACCTTTTTGGCCGCTCCCGGGACATAAACCGCCCGGACTGTCAGCCCATTGCGCATGGGGAATTCGGCATGATCATCCAGTACCGCTACATCTTGCACCGTACCGGGTTTGACTGGGTTTTGGTTGCTGATCTGGATATTGCGGAAGGTCCAGTAACTCTGGTTTTCCAGCAATATTGCCGAGGAGCCGTTTTCCCCGCCAGGCACCCATTTGCCGCGGCGGTCAATGACCGGCAGGTCTCCCTCACCATAACTGTCAACAACGATAGGATGGTTTTCTATGCCGTACCCTTTGGGCTGCAAGGTTACCCCTTCCCAAACGCATCCCCGCTTGAACAGGATTTGGTCATCGGGCAAGAATGGCTCGTGGGCGTTGACCTGCTCTATGCTTTTGAATGCAGTCTCCGGACTTTTGCCATCCCCTCCATCCGGCGCGGCTGTATCGACATAGTAAATCGTGCCTCCCATAGCTGGGGTAGGATCAATGTCTTCTTCTTTTAAGTTGGGATCCTCCGGCTGGGTAGGGGTAGAGCCTTCATCGGTGACCGAGGTGAGCTTTACCTCTTTAATAAGATATTTCGTGTCCCATCCGCTAAGCCTTACCGGAGACTCTGTGGCGGAACCAAAGGTGGTGTCCTCCGCGCTCCATACTTCTGTCCCATTCAGGCTCAAAGCCAGCTTGCTGCCCTTCGCCACAATCTTTACGGTGGTATCTTTGCCCATATATGAGCTGAAATCAAACGCCGTATGTCCCTTCCATTCATTGGTACAAGCCCAGATAGCGCTTTTCCCGATCCATAGTTCCAGATCCCCGCTGGTACTCACCTTGCTGGCGCCCAGGACGAATTTCACGCCCCGGCCATCCCCCTCGCCAATGGAATTGACATGGATCACCGCTTCCAGCACAAATTCCTTCCCGTATGCCTTGTCAGTCCGGAAATCCACAGCTTCCTGCCCGTCGGCGGGATTCATTCCCTCGTATGGCGTACCATCAAAATCGGTTTGGTACAGAACCCCATCCGTTACCTCCCCGCCGGGAACACCGCCTGGGTTAGCGGATGTCTCCGATTCGGTAATCTTCAGGCCCTTTATGGTATATCGGGCATCCCATCCCCCCATCTTTATGACCGATGCGGTGGATGCGGAAATAGTAGCGTCGGTGCAGCTCCACACCTCAACATTGTTTAAATACATGGTTACCGTATCGCCTTTTACGGCCAACTTAACCGCTGTGTCCTGATTCATATAGGGAGAAAAGTCAAAAGAGGTGTGTCCCTTCCATTCATTTGTACAGGCCCAGATGTTTTTAGGCCCAATCCATACCTCCATATCTCCGCTGGTGGCTGCAGAACAAGCTCGCAGGATGAATTTTACCCCTCTTCCGTCCCCTTCCCCGATTCCATGGACATTGATGACCGTTTCCAAAACATAATCCGGTCCATAGGCTTTATCGGTCGCCAAAGGAATAGCTTCTTCCCCTTCCCCAGGGTTCATACCTTCATATACTTGCGTGTCTTCATACAACAGGTTCGCGGCTGATGCCGGCAGTACATCCCACAGTACGCTGATCGACACCAGAATTGCCAGCAGCCATGCCGGTACCCTGAAAAACCTTTTTTTCATCAATCGATCCCTCTTTCCTCAGATAAGCACGCCTGTTGGCAGAATAGGGCTATATCCGCCCCGCATCCTTCTCCAGTTACGGCTTCAAAGGCATAATAACCGTGGTCGACAATATTGCTCAAAACCATTTTTACCGCTGATTCCCTGTCAGGAAGCAAGACCATTTCATCATCAGGTAAGTTCACCAATTCCCTGTCATCCGGTAAGATCCCTCGGCGGATACGGCAGGCATTATGGTGATAAAGACAGCTTTGCCTGTCGAAATCAATCGTCTGTCCCGGATAGTAAAACAGGTTATCACGAACTTCCAGACACCCAGCGCAATCGTTGACAAAGGGGTTAATCACTCGGTGTTCTCCTTCATACTGGCATCCCGGCATACGCACCACAGTGTTTCTCTCCAACACAAAACGATAACTAGCGGTGTCCATTTGATAATACAGGAATTTGGCGTCGTTGTGACTAATGTTGTTTTCAATCCGAATGTTGGCTTTGGTGGTCTCTCCATAGTCGAAAAATCCAAACGCTCCTGAGTGGCAGCTGTATGTATAATTGCATCGGAACACTATCTGACCCTCGCAGCGGGCATCCGCATCAAAGCCTACTCCATCCCAATGCTGCGCTTCCCCCATGAAACGGGACATGGTGTGGAGGTACCCGTCCGCGTTCGTCACCACATTGTATTGGGCCAAGGCGCCGCTGCACAGCTGGAATGCCAAGCCATTCCCCATAAAACGCATGATATTGTGTTCCGCCACTGGCTGGATACAGGACACAATATACATACCGCAATTGCTTTGCGGAAAATCCCGGGCACAGGAGATACAGTTGCGCCGTACCATCACGTTCCGGAAACTGTCCCGGTATTTCCAACCACTGCCTATGCTTATCCCGGTACCGGCGGTATTATAGACCTGACAGTCCTCTACTGTAACCCCGTCCATCCGCGCACGATACCGACCATCCGGGGAATCCACCGCGGCAATACATATTGCCCCGCCACCAGAATGGCCGGGTTTCCCTGCCGCCCGGTAAAAATAGCAGTTTCCTTCATCCCCGTGAGTCCCATCCACACCTTTGACCTGAACGCAGCGTATATGGATCCCACGGACTAAGTTCTCGTCCGCCCCCTCCTGATAACGCACACGTACCACCAGCCCATTACGGATGGGCATCTCCCCATGATCCTCAAATACTACCACATCTTCCGATATCCCTGGATGAATCGGGTTCTGATTGGAAAAGCAGATGTTTTGTATCACCCACCAGCTCTGATTTTCCAAAACGCATGCCGCTGTATTGTTTTCGGTCCCGGGCAAAAAACGGCCCTTCCGATCAATCACGGGTAAATGGCCCTCCCCATACCGGTCCATTACAATGGGCTTTCCTTCCATTCCGGAACCTTTGGGCGACAGGGTAACTCCCTCCCATACGCATCCTGACCGGAACAGTATCCGATCTCCCGGCCGGAATGACGCATACGCGTTCACCTGCTCAATGGTACGCCAAGCCGTTTCGGGGGAGAGCCCATCCCCTCCCACCGACGCGGCAGAATCCACATAATAGTTAGTCCCTTCTCGCATATCCCTTACCTCATCGTACAGAATGGCGGGGCAGTGGTAGCTTCGCCGCCAAGTCAGATACCGGCGTTTGCTCTACCGCCTGCCTTGTACCGGCCGGATGGAAAATCAAGAGAAATTTCCAACCCGTTTCTTTCGAAGCTTCCAGCCGCCAGCAAAAAGCAGTACCGCTGAGCTGGCACCCAGAATCAAGGTGATTCCAAACGTCGAAACCGGCACGCCGGTCATTGGATTATCTGCATCGACACGGGAAATCTTCACTTCTTTGATCAGATATTTGGCATCCCAGCCGCCTAGCTGGATCTTGGAGGCGACGGGGGACGCAAAGGTGGGATCCTCAGCGCTCCACACTTCCTTGCCGTCCAGGCTCAGAGTCAGCCGGTTCCCCTCAGCTGTGATCTTCACCGCCGTATCCTTATCCATA
>CALWMQ010000223.1 GCA_944382025.1 uncultured Clostridia bacterium
TATTCATACTTTTGGTGCCGATATCGTCCCCAGCCCTTCCGATACTACCCAGGTTGGACGGGAGATCCTGAAGGCCCATCCCGGAACCGGCGGTTCTCTTGGGTGCGCCATCTCCGAGGCGGTGGAAAAGGCTCTGCATACCCCTAATTGCCGCTATGTGCTGGGTTCGGTGCTCAACCAGGTACTGCTGCATCAGTCTATCATCGGCCTGGAATCCAAAAAGGCCATGGAGAAGATCGGGGAATACCCGGATATTGTTATCGGCTGCGCCGGTGGGGGATCTAATCTGGGCGGCCTGATGGCAGCCTTTATGCAGGATACCCTGAACGGTTCCCGAACCGGCACTGAATTCATCGCGGTGGAGCCCGCTTCCTGTCCTTCCCTGACCCGGGGCCGTTACGCCTATGATTTCTGCGATACAGGGCATGTAACTCCTCTTGCCAGAATGTATACTCTGGGCAGCGAGTTCATCCCGTCACCCAACCATGCGGGGGGACTGCGGTATCACGGCATGAGCCCTATCCTCTCCAAGCTGTACCACGATGGCTATATGAAGGCGGTGGCAGTAGAGCAGACCAAGGTTTTTGAGGCGGCCACCCTATTTGCTAAGCACGAGACCATTCTCCCCGCCCCCGAATCCTCCCACGCTATCCGGGCCGCTATCGATGAAGCACTCAAGTGCAGGGAAGCCGGAACGGAAAAAACCATTCTGTTCGGTCTGACCGGTACCGGGTATTTTGACATGAACGCCTATACATCCTATCTGGAGGGAAGAATGTCCGACTATGTGCCTACTGACGCGGATTTGCAGGTAGGTTTCAATACCCTGCCGCATATTGAAGGTATCCAATAAGCAATAGCCACTGACGCGTGCGGGATTTTTAAAGGCCCCTGGTAATACCAGGGGGCCTTATCTTGTGGGAATAGGGCGATGCCCTCAGTCCTGCCTCCCTTGCGTTTTCCAAAATTACCATACGTCGCATTGGCGGCTACCGGTTTTGACCGCGGCATCAATCCTTGCTTGCGATTTTCAGGGCTATGGGTGTTTCCAGGCGTTGTCATTTATATAAGATGGGCGAAAACTTCGCGTATGGGTTTTGTAAAACAAGTACGAGATGGCGGGATTAATAGTATACAATAGGCGGGCTGTTCAAAGATGAGCGACACCTCATTGACAAGTCAGAGCAAACCATAAGGACGGTGATGGCTGTCCGGAGAAAGCGTGTTTCTATGACCGGGTTTCCTAGCCATTTTTGTGTAGGGACAGTAATTCCCATTTTTCCTGTTCATGAATGTGTCCGTGGGAAAGCTTCGGCTATTTAGCTTGGATGGATTGGGTATACTCGCTTGGAGTCATGCCGGTAGCCTGTTTGAAATGGCGGGAAAAGTAGTGTACCGAAGCATACCCCAGCTGGTCGGCAATCTGGGTCACATTCCCACGGCCTTCCCGAAGCATGGTTTTGGCTGCGTCAATCTTCATTTTGCGATAATATTCCATGACACCCATGCCGGTAACGGATTTGAACAAGGTTTTCAGATTGGTAGCGCTTTGAGCCGAATAGCGGCAAACCTCAGGGAAAGTCAATCCGGTTTCCAGCCGTTCCTCCATATAGCCTTTAATCCGCTCCACCAGATCGTGATCTGATCGCCGCTTGATGGAGGAAGAAACCTTCAGGTTCTTTACGGGTTCGGCTCCCCGGCGGACCAGACGGATCAATAACTGTTCCAACAGCTGTCCGACCATCTGTTCGGCGGCAAAGGCGCTGGAAGAAGCCCGTTCCAGCTGCAGAGTCCGCGGGTCGTCCAGAGGGCTGGAAAAGGCGTCCCTGGCTTCGTGAATGATCCGAGCCAGCAGTTCCCGCTCATCAGCGCCTGCCATGAGGACTTTCTTCTCAAAGTAAACCATATCGGGGCTGCGGCAGACGAAGGCCGCCACCACCAGATTGGGCGCCACCACTCCATTGGCGAAAACATTATGAAATTCGCCGGGCTTATGGAAGATAATTTCCCCTTGGGTCAGCCGGTAACCGCGGTCATCCGCCATGACTTCCACTTCGCCCTTGTCCACATACAGCAATTCCCAGAAATCGTGTTTTTCGCCTTCAAACACATAGTTTTTGGCGTATTCAAAGTAATGGACACTAACCAGCGCCTCTATGGTGATCAGGCGGCGCAGAGGGGTGGGAATATACCCGGACATGGGGATAACCTCCTTTATGCCGATGGGGGATCTATCGTTCCGGCACAATATAATTCAGCTTACCGATAACGTGCCCGCCGCTGAGGAAAATACGGGGAACCCGTTTTCCGATCAGGCAGATGGTTTCATAGTTGATGGAATCCGACAGGACGGCAATTTCCTCCACAGGAAGTTCCAGGCCGTTGTCCCTGCCGAAGACCGTGACCGTCATTCCCTCCCGCGGGTCAGGCACATCGGAAACATCCAGCATACATTGATCCATGCATACCCTGCCGACAACCGGGACTTTTTTGCCTTCCAGCAGCATATAGGCACGGTTGGACATCAGCCGGGGATACCCATCCGCATAGCCGATGGGAACGGTAGCTAAGGTGGTATCCCGGCCGGCCGTATAGGTCCGGCCATAGCTTACCTGGGTTCCGGCCGGAACTGTTTTAACCATCGATACCACTGTTTTCAGCTCCATAGCCGGGCAAAGAGGCATCAGTGGCTTCATCCATGGCGCTGGGGACAATCCGTAAAGAATAATACCGGGCCGCACCAGATCCAGATGCATCTCCGGATACCGCATAATCCCGGCGCTGTTGCAGCAGTGGCGCAGGGAGAAGGTGATGCCGCGCGCCTCAAGCCTGGCTAAGGCATCCATAAAGGCATCGAATTGGCGGCGGGTATAACCGTCGTCATTCTCCTCATCAGCCGAGGCAAAATGGGTAAATACGCCCTCCGCCGCCAAATGGGGCAGGGCGCTGATTTGTTCGATGTCATCGATGGTTTGGCCGTCTTGCGCCGGCCGGCTGTATGGCAGGCCGATACGGGTCATACCGGTATCGATTTTCACATGGATGCGTACTTGGACGCCGGCTTTAGCGGCTTCTCTGTCTAAGCGGCGGGCATAGTCCAGATTCAGTACCGCCTGGGTCACGCTGAAGGCGGCCAGACGGGCGGCTTCAGCTGGCGGGGTATAAGCCAGGATCAAAATAGGTTCCACAATACCGGCATTGCGGATCTGCATAGCCTCTTCCAGATTGGATACCCCGAACCAGGAAGCGCCTGCCGCCTGGAGACAACGGGCTACATAACCGGCCCCATGGCCGTAGGCGTCTGCCTTAACAATAGCCATACTCTTTGCGCCCGGGGCAAGGGAGGATTCAATGGTACGAAAATTTTCCTGGATGGCGTCCAGATCGATCTGGGCCCAGGTACGTTTGAGAAATTCTGTCACGGCTGGTCAAGCCCCTTTCTTGCTAGATGTTATTATAGCGATTTTCGTAGAGAGATGCAAGGCTTGTTCCATGGTTATTCCGCTGAGAATCAAAAAATACCGGACGACGGGTCATCCAGTGTGTCAAAACAGTCGACCGCCAGACCAAAGCACAAATAAAGTTTTTACCTGCCATTTCAGAAGGCAACGCTCGGGAGTGCATACGGGGCGGGAAACAGCGAGTAGGGGTTGGTACCGCGGTCAAAAGCGGAAGCCGCACCCATGTACAGCGGTTTTGGAGACCGCAAGGGAAAGTGAGGTCAAGGGACAAAGCTCTGGTCGTCCTCTGCGGAGGAGAAAATTCTTCGCAATTGGAGGAAAGGAGCAAGTATACGGGCTTGTAGCCAACCTTTTCGGGGATACCAACAAAAGCCGGCATTTCCAACGACCAGAATTGATCATGGAAATACCGGCATTTTACAAGCGTATCTGTAAGAAATAGGGATATATCCAGCCAGCCTGTGATGAAGGCTGACAGATGAGCGTAGGCACGGAGTTTTCTATCTCAGAACCTGTGACAAGATATCGAAAATCAATACCCAAGTCAAGATAATAATAAATACCGAACAAAATACCATCAGCAAGCGCCGGTTTGCCTTTTCGGGGATTGCCCGGGTGGAAAAACCCAACAGCAGGCAGGAAACCAACGCTACTCCCAGATCAATAAATACCCGCAGTTCCGGGATAGAAAAAGGCAGGAATCCGGAAAACAGCCGGGCCAGAATACCGCTGAAAATATGAATAAACGGAACCATAGCCAAAGGAAGAACCGCCAGCGCGTATTCTTTTTTTCTGGCACGCATGAAAATGACCATCATACAAACCAGTACAATCACAATCGCCCAGCAGGCAAACAGCATGGCCTGGCTGGAAGCGGAAGGAACTTCAGCGGGGACGGTGACCTCCCCCCGAAAAAAGAGGGGCGTCGATAGCTGCATGGTTAATCATACCTTTCTTTCAGGATCAGCGGCGGACAGTTCTCCGGTAAACTTATTTTTTACCGGAGGGTAATATCTCATTCCAGCCATTTCCCAAGCAATGCGAACCAACAGTTGAAACCAAGGGAGCCGCTAAGCGCCTATAGACGGGGCCTTCATTTTCAGCCGTTCTGCCATATAGCAAGGGAATACCTGGAAACGGGTTCGGTCTAGTCTACAAATTGAATAGAGGTATCTTTTTTCAATGCCAGGCGGCATTCCGCTTCCACGCATTTGAGGATACCGTTGATGACCGGGCAGGCTGCGTGTACCGGGAAATGCTCCCCAGCGTAATCATAGAAGGGGCCGGTTCCCGGCTTGGTCAGGCACAGTTCATAGGCGTCAAAGGTATCGCCCAAGGTTTCCATCATTTTTTGGACGGCACTGCAGCCGGACGATACTTTTACGTGTACTTCCATCTGGTCTTCCGAATCCGCACTGATCTTCGTAACAAATCCGCATATACCGGGATCTACTAATACTTTTGTCATAAAATCTTCTCCTTATTCAGCGTCAAAGAAGCACAGAGGTTCTTTGACGTTATCTAAAAAGATATCATAGAGTATGTTACTCAAACAAATCCGGCAATTCATGCTGGCAGAAGAGTTTGACCCCATTTTTGCCCAGTACCTCAATGGCCTTGTCATTATCGGCTACCCGCAGGATCAGGTAAGCCAAATCCTTTTTCCGTGCGGTAAAGGCGTACGCATACTCCAGATTGACCCCGTTTTGGCCCAGAGCCTCCAGAATCTTTACCAGCCCGCCGGGCTGATCCGGCAGTTCCACCGCCAGTACAGGAGTGATGGAGGAAACATATCCCGCCTCTTTAAGTACACAGGCAGTAGCATAGGCGTCATCCACAATGAGACGGAGGATACCGAAGTCCTCAGCGTCCGCCAGGGACATAGCCCGCATATCGATATGGTTTTTTTCCAGCAATTTAGTGAATTCGGTCAACTGTCCGGGCTTATTTTCCAGGAATACGGAAATCTGTTTAACAGTCATGTGGGGCGCTCCTTTCTCAATATAATTTGCGGTGATCGATGACCCGAACCGCCTTACCCTCGCTGCGGGTGATGCTTTTGGGAGCCACCAGTTTAACCGACGCGTAGATGCCCAGCATGGCCTTCAACGCTTCGATCAACTCTTTCTCACGCATGGAGACCGCGGACAGGGCATCGGAGAACATTTCCGGAGTCATCTCCACCAGGACTTCCAGTTTATCGCTGTTGTTTTCCCGACTGACAACGATCTGGTAGTTGGCGGGGTAACCCTTGTTCAGCAGTACCGTCTCGATTTGGGAGGGGAACACATTGACCCCTTTGATGATGAGCATATCATCGCTGCGGCCCATAGGTTTAGACATTTTCACATGGGTGCGGCCGCAGGCGCACTTTTCCCGGTTGAGGACGCAAATATCCCGGGTACGGTAACGGAGCAGGGGGAAGGCTTCCTTGGTAATACTGGTGAAGACCAATTCGCCTTTTTCCCCATCCGGCAACACTTTCCCCGTATTGGGGTCAATGATTTCAGCGATAAAATGGTCCTCATTGATGTGCATGCCGGACTGTGCGGAGCATTCGAAAGCAACGCCGGGGCCGGAGATTTCGGTGAGGCCGTAAATGTCATAGGCTTTGATCCCCAACTTATTCTGGATATCCTGGCGCATTTCCTCGCTCCAGGCTTCAGCGCCGAAGATGCCGGCTTTCAGATTGATCTGGTCCCGCAGGCCCCTTTCGCAGATGCTTACGGCCAGGTAAGCAGCGTAGGAGGGGGTGCAGCACAGGATAGTGGATCCCAGGTCACACATAAACTGGATCTGCCGGTCGGTATTACCGGAAGACATGGGCAGAGTCAGGCATCCTACTTTGTGGGAGCCTCCGTGTAAGCCGGCGCCGCCGGTGAACAGGCCGTACCCATAACTCACATGGACCACATCGTCTTTGGTGCCGCCTGCGGAAACGATGGCGCGGGCGCAGCAGTCTTCCCAGAGGTCGATATCGTGCTGGGTATAGAAGGCGACCACACGGCGGCCGGTGGTACCGCTGGTGGATTGGATGCGCACGCAGTCATGGAGGGGAGCCGCCATCAAGCCGTAGGGGTAGGCGTCCCGGAGATCATCCTTGGTGAGAAAAGGAAGCTTATACAAATCATCGACGGAGCGGATATCTTCGGGAGAGACCCCTTTTTCATCCATCTTCCGGCGGTAATAAGCAACATTCTCGTAAACCCGTTTTACGGTTTTAACCAGGCGTTCATCCTGCCAGGCGCGGATTTGATCCCGGGATGCGCATTCGATCTCGGGCTGATAATAGTTCGGCATATTGACAGTCCCCTTT